>JAGBQU010000157.1 GCA_017632755.1 Lachnospiraceae bacterium | reverse complement strand
TGGCTTATCGTGGCGGGAGTCCTGACCTGCCTGATCACTGTGTTTGTCATGCTTTATATCCGTAAGAAGACGGCGGCACTTTTGGCAAAGCAAAAAGAGCAGCAGACCTTGATCAATCAGGTGATCCGTGCTTTCGCAAAATGCATTGATATGAAGGACCGCTATACGAATGGTCATTCCTTCCGCGTGGCGAAATATACCAAAATGCTTGCGCAAAAGCTTGGATATAGTGAGAATGAGATCGAGAACATGTATAACATCGCCCTGCTCCACGATATCGGTAAGATCAGTATCCCAGATAAGATCTTAAACAAGACGGAAGGACTCGACGATGAGGAATACATGATCATGAAGCGGCACTCGGCCAACGGGTTTGAGGTGCTAAAAAACATCAAGATTGCTCCGGATCTTTCGATCGGTGCAGGATATCACCATGAGCGGCTCGACGGGAAGGGGTATCCATTCGGCTTGACCGGGGAGCAGATCCCGATGGTCGCGCAGGTGATCGCTGTGGCGGACACCTTTGACGCGATGTATTCGACCCGGCCCTACCGCAAGAAGATGGAACTGGGAGTGGTGATCGACCGTATCCAGCAGGCCGCGGGCACACAGCTCAATCCGCAGGTGGTGGAAAAACTCATGGAACTGGCAGACGAAGGGCTTTTGGTCGACGAGAGTGTCGAGTAAAAAATATAGCTTCATTATTGTAGGCTTTTATGATATACTGTTACTGTTGTATACATTTGGAATTATAGCTGTGGGTTTGACACAGATGGCAGCGGAAAGAGAAGGAATCGATGGACATCAATCAGAACATAGAGCAACCGGTTACACCCAGGTACAAGCTTCTTATCGTTGACGATGCACCCATGAATCGGGATGTGCTAAGACGTATCTTTGAAGATACTTACATTGTAATGGAGGCGGAAAACGGCGTGGACGCATTTCGTGTGATCGAGGAGAACAACTATGAAGTGGATGTGATCCTTCTCGATCTCCTCATGCCGGTCATGGACGGTACCGAATTCCTGCTCAAAAAGAGGAACAATCCCAGGATCGAACATATACCGACGATTGTGATCACGAGTGTCGAGAGCGTGGAACAGCAGGTTCAGTTGTTGGAGCTGGGAGCCAGCGATTATATTCACAAGCCGTTTCACAATTCCATCGTCAAGATCAGGGTGGACAATGTGCTGCAGGCAAGCCTGCGCTACAATCAGGTGGTCAAAGCTTATTCAGAGGCGATGGAGATCGCGAGGACGGATTCGCTTACGGGAATCTATAACCGTGCGACTACGCAAAAGCTCATCGAGAATATATTGCAGTTGGAGGTTTCACACACACATGCGCTATTTATGATCGATATCGACAATTTCAAAATGATCAATGACAATTACGGGCATATTTATGGCGATAAGATCCTGAAGGGACTGGCAGAGGCATTAAAGATCTGTTTCGGTGAGCCGGAGATCATCGGGCGTATGGGAGGAGATGAATTTACCGTCTTTATCCCGCAGGTCTACCGGCACGGTGAAGTGCTGCAGTTGGGCACCAAGCTCTGCGACCGCCTAACGGCGAGAAAGATCGAAGGCATTCAGGTCAACTGTTCCGTGGGTGTGGCGCTTGCTCCCACACACGGGAGCACTTTTTTAAAGTTGTATAATAACGCGGACAAGGCGCTCTATATGGCAAAGAGCCTTGGTAAGAACAGATGCTGTGTATACCGCAATGATCTGTAAAAGAAGCGTAAAGAAGGCAGGAGAGAACAATGGCTAACAAAGAGATCAAGATTGGAGATTATACGCTCACACAGAACTCAAAGCCGTATATGATCGCAGAGATCGGCATCAATCACAACGGTGATATGGATATTGCAAAGAAGCTGATCGATGCGGCAAATGCCACCGGGTGGAATAATGTGAAGTTTCAGAAAAGAACACCGGAGCTGGCTGTTCCGGAGGAGCAAAAGAGCGTGCCGAGAGAGACGCCCTGGGGAACGATGACCTATCTGGAATACAAGTACCGTGTCGAGTTTGAAAAACCGCAGTATGATATCATTGATGCGTACTGCAAGGATAAAGGTATGACCTGGTCGGCATCTCCGTGGGATATGCCATCTCTGGAATTCCTGCTTCAATATGATGTTCCTTACATCAAGGTCGCATCCGCGTCAAACGGCAGGGATGAGATGATCGCAGAGGCGGCAAGGAGCGGAAAACCGGTGATCCTTTCTACCGGAATGACAATGATGGAAGAGATT
Source organism: Lachnospiraceae bacterium (assembly GCA_017632755.1). The sequence continues at coordinate 2,115 of JAGBQU010000157.1, read as the reverse complement.
GATCACGCGGTTGAGGTGCTGGAAAAATACGGAAAGGGAGACTACATCCTGCTCCACACAAACTCTGCTTATCCCGCGCCTGTGAAGGATCTGAACCTTCGCATGATCGAGACTTTGCGTCGGCGTTTTGACTGTCTGGTCGGATACTCAGGACACGAGGCTAATCTGGAGCCCACGGTCGCTGCAGTTGCCCTTGGCGCATGTGTGATCGAGCGTCATGTGACGCTGTCTCACGAGATGTGGGGAAGTGATCAGAAAGCGAGCCTGGAAGTGCATGCGATGGACATGTTGTGCAAGAGGGTTGCCAATGTCTATGAGGCACTTGGAACCGGGGAAAAGTATGTGTCCGAGAGCGAGGCGGTACAGAGGAAGAAACTCAAAACAGTATAAGATAAGCGGTCAATCCTAAAAAGATTGACCGCTTTTTACGTGATGCTATCGATCCATTAGCGTGACCTTATAATTCTCGCGTTCGCGCTCGGACAGCTTTACGAAGTCCGTAAACGGAATCGGTGCCTCCACGGTCTTGCGCCCGCAGATCGGACAGCGTGTCTTATGGCCGCTCCGCATATGGAATCTGGCACAGCGTTTGCAATAATGAATGTATATCATGGGAATTCCTCCTTTGTCTTTGATCGTATAATCCATTTTGTATCAGATTTTGGGCACTGTCAAATGCTTCGCGTCGACAAAGTCCTGCATTTTTTGTCCCGCGGTTGATATTGCGGACGGCGTCGGTTGCTATTTTACCCATAATGTGGTACACTATCCGCGAGTATCTTTTTTAAGGAGGAAACTATGAGAACTTATCTGGTGACAGGTGGAGCGGGCTTTATCGGCTCAAATTATATCCATTATATGTTTAAAAAGTATGACAATGAGATCCGCATCATCAATGTGGATGCACTCACATATGCCGGCAATCTGGAGAATCTTACGCAGGTCGAGGGCAGGGACAACTATACGTTTGTCAAGGCCGATATCTGTGATATGGAATCGAACGCTGCGATCTTTGCCGAAAACGACATTGACCGCGTTGTGCATTTTGCCGCAGAGAGCCATGTAGACCGCAGTATCCGCAATCCTGAGGTGTTTGTGCAGACAAACGTGCTCGGTACGGCGGTCATGCTCAACTGTGCCAAGGCGGCATGGGAGCTGCCGGACGGAAGCTTTAAAGAGGGCAAGAAGTTTTTGCATGTATCCACGGACGAGGTGTACGGTTCTCTTGAAAACGAGGGAGAGTATTTCTATGAGACAACTCCTTATGCGCCGCACAGTCCGTATTCCGCTTCGAAGGCGAGCTCGGATATGCTGGTGAAGGCCTACATGGACACATACAAATTCCCGGCCAATATCACAAACTGCTCCAACAATTACGGACCGTATCAGTTTCCGGAGAAGCTGATCCCGCTCATTATCAATAACGCGCTGCAGGGTAAGAAGCTTCCGGTGTACGGCGATGGCAAGAATGTGCGTGACTGGCTGTACGTGGAGGATCATGCAAAGGCCATCGATATGGTGCAGGAGAAGGGAAGACTGTTTGAGACATACAACGTGGGCGGTCACAACGAGAAACAGAATATCGAGATCGTCAATATCATCATCGAGACATTGCAGGAGATGCTTCCGGATTCCGATCCGCGCAGACAGCTAGTCTCAAAGGATCTGATCACTTATGTGGAGGATCGAAAGGGGCATGACCGCAGATATGCCATCGCGCCCGACAAGATCCGTGAGGAGATCGGCTGGGAACCGGAGACGATGTTTAAGGATGGTATCCGCCTGACGATCAAGTGGTTCTTTGAGCATGAACAGTGGATGAAGAATGTCACCAGCGGGGATTATCAGAAGTATTACAACGAGATGTACAAATAGGCAGATGGGAAGGTTTTGCGACCTTCCCATTCGGCATGTCTTAAGTCGCATATATTTGCAGAAAGTGAGGTAACAAACCACATGAAAGGAATCATTCTTGCCGGCGGATCAGGCACGAGACTGTACCCTTTGACCAAAGCAATCTCCAAGCAGATCATGCCTGTATATGACAAACCGATGATCTATTATCCGCTCTCGATCCTGATGCTGGCGGGGATCAGGGAGATCCTGGTGATCTCC
>JAGBQU010000156.1 GCA_017632755.1 Lachnospiraceae bacterium | reverse complement strand
TACTTAAAGCTGGTAAAGGAGGAAAGCAGGATAAAGGCAAATACCACGCCACTTGCCCCGCATAAAGCCACCGCGGGAAAAACGATGTAATTCACAAGGCTGGTGACAAAAGCCGTGAGTACCACCACAGCGGCCAGCTTCCGAGAAGTGTATTTCTCTTCCAGCAGCGGCCCCAGCAAAAGCAGGTAACTCATATTGCCAACCAAATGCTCCCAATCCGCATGTCCAAAGATATGTGTAAAAGCCCTGATCCATGTCATCGGAGAGAGAAGCGGCGAATGATATGTCATAAACAGAAGCTGTCCGGATGCTCCGCGGGTGATATACCCCAGCAGCGTTGCAACAAAGCTGATCCCAACGATGCTGAGCACCACAGGGGCATTAAAGGTTACTCTATATTTACTCTTACTCCTCTCCATCTTCTTGTACCTCCTGACGGCTTCTCTTACCGTAATTTATCCATAACAGATCTTAATCATCGATAAAATTTGTCGGCTGCCATGCTTCCTTCTCCGGCAGTCCGTACTTCTCCTTACCAAGCGCGATGCTCTTCATAAGAAATGTCATATTCCTCGCAAGCGTTCTCATGATCTGCAGCCCTTCCAGATCCTTCTTCGCCTGTCCCGTCTCCCTGCCATGCACGCAGTTCCAATACTGGCTGGAAGCAACAGGCATACCGGAGATCGTAAAATACTTATTCAATTCGTCAAAAGTCGCAGAACATCCCCCGCGCCTTGCCACAACAACGCTCGCGCCCACTTTCATCGTCTTGTCAAACCGTGTGCTGTAGAACAGTCTGTCGAGACATGCGATCAACGTGGCATTCGCGGATGCATAATAAACCGGGGATGCAACGATCAGACCGTCAGCCTCTTCAAACTTCGGTGCAAGTTCGTTGACCGCATCGTCAAATACACATTTGCCGTTCTTAGCACATGTACCGCAGGCAATACATCCCCGAATGTCCCGGTTTCCAATCTGAACGATCTCGGTCACTATCCCTTCCGCCTCAAACACTTTTACCATCTCGTCGACTGCCGTCGCCGTGTTGCCGCCCACTCTCGGGCTTCCGTTAATGATCAATACCTTCATGTGATTCCTCCTAACCCTCTTCGCACTGCTTTTTGTGATGACTCATTATTACTCCGGATATCCAATCTCTTTGGATCGCTCGCTGAGCATTTCATCCATATCCTGTTTTGTATATGTTTGCACCCCGATCTGGGCAAACCGCTTTTTCAACTCATTGGAATCCTCATAATCTGCATCCGTCGTAATATCATTGTAGTTGTCATCTATCATGAAATATGAATAATAATGTTTCCGATTCTCGTAATCTGCTTCAAAATAGTAGTCGCGGATGCCTATATGCTCACGGTCAAGCCCCTCGGATGATATCGTCTTATAATCTGTATTTTCATACACATAATAATCGCCAAACAGGGTGAGTGTCTCCTCCATGCCATAATAGAAATGGTAGTCACCGCTTCCGTCAACAAACGCATAGTCATTTACATGTACCGCTGCTCCGCCGGAGCCGCTGCTCTCGATCGTTCCGTCCGCACCTACGCTCACATCACATCTTGACCACGCATCCTGTGCAAAACAGATCGTCAATTCCCCGTCGATCTCCTTGATGATCATATAGAGCGTAAAAATCTCGCTTGCCTCAAACGGTGCTGTAACCAGAAGTTCCTCTACGCCATCCTGTCCACAATCGATCCTGCTGTATTCTATATCCGCAGCAAGCTTATACTCCATATATTCATCTGCACTCTTCAGTGCCGCTACAATCTCATCCATGCTATAAAAGCTGTCTTTTTCGAGAATTCCAGCCATATTCAGATACTGTGTCCGATCCCCGGTTCCTCTGTATTTTGCCTTCGCACTTCCCTCTCTAAAAGCCGCGTAGGTGTCAGAAGGTGCGGTATCTTCCGCATCATCTGCCCATACATGAGTTGACGCATCATACATCTGCTCGGCTATCGCCCGGATATCAAATCCATCCAGATCCTCGGCAGATACCGATAATGAATAGGAAATACCGATCTCAATATCATACCATGTGATCAGATCCACCGTGCCCACATCATCGATCGC
>JAGBQU010000155.1 GCA_017632755.1 Lachnospiraceae bacterium | reverse complement strand
TTGTTGGCCTTGGCCTTTGCGATGACCGCAGCAAGTTTATAGTTATTGTTAGGATCCGGTCCGCCTTCTTTTACGGCAACCGCGATCTCACGGCCGATGATGGTAAAGATCTTACCCTTTGCCGCATCGTTTTTTTCTTTCTTATGCTTGATATTTGCAAATTTTGAATGTCCTGACATGTTTCTTCTCCTTTTTTATCTTTACTTAGTTTCATTTAACTGTTTTTTCTTTGTCACAAGAACCTTGCGGATCACCTTGTTCTCCACTGCCAACACCTTGAAATTGTAGCCTTCATAGTCCATATCGAACTGCTCATTCTTCCCCGGGATGTGTTCGAGTCTCGATACCATCAAACCGTTTAGCGTCTCAAATTCCTGCTGTTTAAAAACAATGTGCAATAGATCTTCGAGTTCTTCAAGCGGTGTCAGTCCGTCAATCTCATACTGATCCTGCCCTTTTTGCTCAAACAGGATCTCGTCCTGATCATATTCATCGAGGATATTGCCGACGATCTCCTCAAGAATATCCTCCATGGCAACAAGACCGGAGGTCTGTCCGTATTCATCGATGATGATGACCATGTGGCTTTTCAGTGCCTGCATGCTGTGAAACAGGCTGTCGATCTTTCGCGTTTCGGGAACAAATCGCGCTTCCCGGATCAGATTACGAATGTTTTTGATCGGCTTATGCTCCTGATTCCCTTTTTCAAGAAACTGAAATGCATCCTTCAGATGGATGATACCGATGATATGATCGATATTGTCTATGTAGACCGGATAACGACTGTTGGTACCGGTGTTGAGCATGAAATTCACGCATTCGCGCAGTGTTGTCATGCCGTCGATCGCCACAATATTGGAGCGATGTGTCATGATATCTTTCGCTTCCTTATCTGAAAACTCAAAGATATTTGTGATCATCTGTGCTTCCGAGGCTTGTAGAACGCCTTGCTCATGCCCCTCATTTACCATTGAGATGATCTCTTCCTCCGTCACGTCTGCCATATTCTGATTCGGATTGACCCCAAACAGGCGCAAGATCATATTTGAAATGATCGTGACAAATCCGGTAAACGGACGAAGAATAAGCATGATCCCATAAATAGGTTCCACCAACAGATTTACCCATGCCTGTGCATGGCGCTCGGCTGTCTTTTTGGGCACTAAAACTCCGATGGTCAAAACCAGAAAAAGGAGAATCAGTCCCGTCAGTAAAAGCAAAAAGATCGAGAATGCGGATACCTCAAGCAGTGCATCTCCTCCGGAAATGAGTCTTTGTGTCATTTGACACAGAGATCTGTACAAACGCGGAAAACAGACGATACCGATGATGATATTGCAGGTTGTCGTTATCACCTGCATGGTATTGATATACCTTGACGGCATATCCTGGATCGTCAGTAGTTTTTGATTTCTACTGCTCTTTTTCCCATTCTCCTCTTCCTCTTTTAGGGCCCCATAACTATACTTTTGCAGTGCGGCGCCAAATCCGTAAAACAGAAATTCGATCAAGAGCACTGCCAAAAGCAGCATTATACTCGCAGTGGGTCCGCCATCTTCCATACTATTTACTCCTTATCTAGGTTTTTCCTTAAAAAATATATCATTTTCTTTGTATTACGTCAAATCCTTTATGTTATCAGATCCAGACTGATGATCAACGCCTGATCGACTCTTTTCATGATCTCTGTGTCCAGATGACAGATTTTTTCCTTCAGACGTTTTTTATCGATCGTGCGCAGCTGCTCCATCAAAATGACGGAATCCTTGATCATATTGCAGTTTTTCGTGGAGATCTCCACATGCGTAGGAAGCTTGGATTTGTTCATCTTCGAGGTGATCGCCGCACAGATGATCGTCGGGGAATGTCTGTTGCCGACATCATTTTGAATGATAAGCACCGGCCGGATGCCACCCTGCTCGGAACCGATGACCGGTCTTAGATCTGCATAAAAAATATCTCCTCGTCTCATATATACAACCCCTTTATGTGTTATGACTTTCTTTATTTAGTAGGAGTATTGCCATCTTCTTCGGTTGTATACATTATTTGGATATAAACAATAACTTTCGATTATGCAAATCTTCACGATCCGATTTTCGTAAACGGGAGTTTTGCAAAGTACCTATATATCTATATTTCGTAGACAGCAAGGGCGGTGTCCTCGATATAATCCTTTGCTGCCACGATTGAATTATTCTTGATAAATACTTTCGGAATCCGCTTTCCCAGATCACATGCAAGTTCATAATTGAAACGCCCGGAAAGCGCGCCCAATTGTTCCATGGATATGCTTTCACCGCCATCCCTTCCGATCAGCGTCACAATATCTCCTTCCATGACTTGCGGGATATGTGAGACATCGACCATGAGCTGATCCATACACACACGTCCGCATATCTGTGCTCTCTGCCCACGGATGAGGACCCAGCCCTTTTGTGAAAGAGCTCTCGGATACCCGTCCCCATAGCCGACAGGGATCGTTGCGATGCGCATTGCTTTGTCCGCTTCAAAGGTTCCGCCATAGCTGATCTGCGTGCCTGCCGGGATCTCCTTGACATATACGATCCGGCTTTTTAATGATAATGCCGGTTTCAGATCCGTAAGATCAGCAGGTATCTCGTCTGAAGGCATCAGTCCGTATTGCGTGATCCCGACGCGGACCGCATCCATATTTGCCTCACGCATCCGAATTCCTGCGGCAGAGTTGGAACAATGCTTCATCGGGATCGAAAGGGAAAGTTCGTGCTCTACCCGGTTTACAAAATCCCGAAAGCGTGCGAACTGTTCTCTGGCAGGGGTGAGATCCGCCATATCTGCTTTCGCAAAATGGGTAAAAATTCCCTCGATCTCAAGATGCGTACATTCTTTGAGCTCACGGATAAAGCGCATGCCACTCTCGTCTGGGAAGATGCCGATACGGGACATAGCGGTGTCAACCTTGATATGAACCTTTGCCTTTTTTCCAGCATCTTGTGCTGCTTTTTCAAAAAGCGGCAACGAATCCGGCCGGAAAAGAGCGGGCCGGATATCCTCGGCGATCATTCTCGGATAAGCATAGGGAAATGTATATCCTAGGATCAGGATCGGCTTTTTGATACCGGCATCCCGCAGGATAAAAGCCTCCTCCGGTGTTGCGGTCGCATATCCCCAGACATAGGAAATCTTTTCGAGCTGCCGGGCGATCGCGATCGCACCATGCCCGTATCCGTCCGTCTTGATGACTCCGATCAGCTGCGTCTTTTGATCCACGCAGTTCTTCATCTGTTCATAATTGTGGATGATCGCATCCAGATCGACATATGCACATACTCTGTCGTAGTGCAGCTGCAGCTTTTGCAACTGCCGTTCCAGCTTTTCCATTTTGCTTCCTCCTGTTATTCCAGTAAAAACTTTAGGAAATCCGTGAGATCTCCAGCATTCAGATAAGATTTGGATCCATCTTCTGCCGCGAGATCTGCACACAATCCATGAAGATATACTCCCATGGATGCACTTTTCATTGCGTCGAGTCCTCCCGCGAGCAATGCCCCGATGATCCCACTCAGGACATCCCCGCTTCCTGCCGTGGCAAGACCGTCATTGCCGGACTGATTGATGTAAGTATCCGGCAAATGCCGTGCCCTTCGTCCATCAAATACAACAGTAGCAGCATTCTTGCACACCAAAACCACATGAAGTTTATCTGCGATCTCACGGCCTGCGTCAAGCAGGCGGGATCGTATGTTTGCAATATCCAGCCCCGAAAAGCGTTGCAATTCAAGGGGATGCGGTGTCAGAATGACATCACGTATTTTTGCATGCTCTAAAAGTGCATCCCGTAGCACAGGGTCCTTGCTGATCAGATTAATGGCATCCGCATCGATCACCATGGGAAGCTGCGTTTCCATGAGGGCATATCGAAGCAGTTCGCGCGCCATCTCGCCCTCTCCCAGCCCCGGACCGATCACAATCACTGTGGCAAAGTCAAATGCACTTTTTATCGCTCTTATATCAAGTGCGGTATCGTTATAGGTCGTAAGAACAGCCTCCGGAACCTGTGAAAGGAGCAGATCACGATTTGCTTCATGTGTCAGCACCCTCACATAGCCGCAGCCGCTCCGATACAGACTTTTGGCCGATAAGATGCATGCCCCACCGATTTCCCTGCATCCGGCGATCAACAGCACCTTTCCAAAAGAGCCTTTATTGGAAAGCAGGGATCTTTTGGGAATGATCCGTTGTATATCCTCTCTCTGATAGGAAAACTGCCCGGGAATCCGACCCTGAAAGCTTTCCTTTGTGATGCCGATGTCTACGCTCTCGATCCTGCCACAGTATTTCTTTGCGACCCCCAATAGCAGACCTGCTTTTTTATATGCAAAGGTCACCGTTTCATCTGCGAGAAAGGCGCGTCCCATGACCAAGCCGGTATCTGCATGTATGCCGCTTGGAATATCCACTGCGATCTTATATGCATGCATTTGATTGACATGATCGATCACCCGGGCATAATTCCCGCCAACTTCGCGGTTTAAAGACACACCAAAGATCGCATCGATGATATAGTCATACGTATCCTGCGCAAGTGCATTGGTATCTGCAAAAATGCGATCGCTCTCTTC
>JAGBQU010000154.1 GCA_017632755.1 Lachnospiraceae bacterium | reverse complement strand
TGCTCATCTCACAGCTGACCATCAATGTGCGCTATTCCTTTATGTCCATCTCCCTCTCACAGAAGGTGGATTCCCGTTTCAAAGGGATCTGGAGATGGATTCTGGGGTTTACCATGACAGACGAGATCTTTGCCGTGGCGGTTGCCGAGGAGTCGGTATCCCGTTCCTTTTTTGCGGGTCTCTCCGTGCTTCCGTTTCTCGGTTGGTCTGCAGGTACCCTGTTTGGCGCGCTGCTCGGACAGATCCTTCCCGACCGTGTGATGCGTGCTCTTGGCATCGCGCTCTACGGCATGTTCGTCGCCATTGTGGTACCCGAGATGAAAAAACAGCGCCCGGTGATTGCCATCGTGCTGATCGCCGCCCTGCTTTCCATAGGCTTTACCTATCTTCCGCTCCTTAGCAGTGTATCCGGCGGAATCGCCATCAGCATCTGTGCAATCGTCTCTGCCGCTGCCGGTGCGATCTTCTTTCCCGTAAACCATCCGCCTGTGGCTGACGGCCCGCAGACAACAGACACAGAAAGCATCTGAGGTATTTATGAACATAAGAACCTTTTTTATCTATCTTGTCATCATGGCAGGCTCCACCTATCTGATCCGCGCGATCCCCTTTGCAGCGGTGAGCAAAAAGATTGAAAACCGTTTTATCCGGTCCTTTTTATATTATATTCCTTATGCGGTACTGACCGCCATGACGATCCCGGCGATCTTTCAGGCAACGGGAAGTCTTATTTCCGCAATCGTCGGACTGATCATCGCCGTGGCATTGGCACTGCGCGGCAAAGGGCTGACCACGGTAGCACTCGCCGCATGCCTTGGCGTGTATCTGACAGAGTTGCTTCTTCTGTGAGCATGATTGCACTCCTGTTGCCACAGGCAGTACCTGTCGCTAGAGTGCGCCCATGGCGCGCAAACCAAACAAAGGGCTGTCACATCAGATGATGTGGCAGTCCCTTATTTTTTCACATGTCGTGTATGCTTTTTCGATCAACCTTTCGTCCCGAGCGCCCCTGCGATGTCATCGATCATATCCAGCGTAGCCTGACGGGAAGCATCCGCAAAATTCTCCGGCGCGAAGCGATCCTTGTAGGCATCATTTTGGTATGCGGCAATGATACCACGCGAGGAATTGACGATCGCACCCAGTCCGTCCTCGTTAAAGAAGTGAACCAGATCCTTACCCTTGCCGCCCTGCGCGCCATAGCCCGGCACCAGAATATACGCCTTTGGCATCACCTTGCGCAGCACCTTTCCCATCTCCGGATAGGTTGCCCCGACAACGGCACCCACATAGCTGTAGGAATCACCCATGACCTGCTCTCCCCACTCGGCCACCTTTTCACCCACGATCTCATAGAGCGGCTTGCCGTCGATCACGCGATCCTGGAACTCCCCGCTGCTTGGATTGGAGGTCTTTACCAGCACAAAGATCCCCTTCTTCTCCTCCTTGCAGACATCAATAAAAGGATTTACTCCGTCAGAGCCCAAATACGGATTAACCGTAGCAAAATCCTCGTCAAATCCATAGTAGAATTTGCTGCCAACCTGTATCTTTCCCAGATGCGCGGTCGCATACGCCGCACTGGTGGATCCGATATCGCCTCTCTTGATGTCGGCGATCACGATCAGGCCCTTGGACTTACAATATTCCACCGTCTTTTGAAACGCCACAAGTCCCGGGATCCCGAACTGTTCGTACATGGCGATCTGCGGCTTTACGGCCGGGACCAGATCACAGATCGCATCCACGATCGCCTTATTGTACTGCCAGATCGCTTCCGCAGCACCCTCCAGCGTCTCTCCGTGCTCGGCAAATGCCTTGTCCGTGATGTGCGCCGGAATAAATTTCATCATCGGATCCAATCCCACCACGATCGGTGCACCTGTCTTTTTAATCTTTTCTACCAGTTTGTTGATCATATGCCTCTGTCCTTTCTCTTCACTTCTATCATTCTAAACGTATCGCATGACTCTGCAGCGATGCATATACGCAGTAACGAGTTGACATAATAAAAATTATTGTCAACTCGCAACATTCGTTTTTACTTTTTATACCGGCACAAGCAGCTTCTCATCCACATATTTTTTGATCTTTGAAACCCCTGCGTACTTCTGTACCTTTCCACCGCCGATGACAACCAGCGTGGGCGCCTGCATGATACCGTACTTGGTTGCCAGTTCCACATTTTCGTTGGCGTCCATCGTGATATATTTTTCATCTGCCAGATACTGCTTGGCAAGTCTGCAGTTCGGACAGGTTGCCGTCGTGAACAAGTATTTTACATTCTCCGGCTGTTCCACGCTGACCTCAACCTGATCGTTTCCGGATACCAGCGTCACAACACTCGAAATCGTGCGCTTTAAAACAGAATTCTCAACCTGATATTCCGTGCGGTTTGCATACTCCTGCAACTTCCCGTCGTTCCAGTTCTGAACAGGACGATAATATCCGGTGATCCTGCTGTAGATTTCCGTACGGCTGCCGCAGTGTGGGCAGGTTTTTACCTCTCCGGCAAGATATCCGTGGGTCTTGCAGATGGAGTAAGTCGGTGACATCGTGTAATAAGGCAGTTTATAATTCTCGGCGATCGTCCGCACAAGATTTGCCGCGGCCTTCCAATCCGGAAGTTTCTCACCGAGGAACGCATGGAACACGGTTCCCGATGTATAGAGTGTCTGCAGCTCATCCTGAATATCGAGCGCATCGAAAATATCCACAGTATAATCTACCGGCAGATGAGAGGAGTTTGTATAATAGGGCGTATCTCCCATGTTGCCTGCCGTCTTGATGTTCGGCCATCTCTTTTTGTCATGCTTAGCCAGACGATAGGTCGTGCTCTCTGCAGGGGTTGCCTCAAGGTTGTACAGATCCCCGTACTGCTCCTGATAATCGGAGAGACGGTTTCGCATATGCACCAGTACTTCCTTGGTAAATTCCTGTGTCTTTTTGCTCGTCATATCGGCTCTGAGCCAGTTTGCATTCAGCCCCACCTCGTTCATGCCGATCAGACCGATCGTGGAGAAATGATTGTCAAACGAACCGAGATATCCCTTGGTATAAGGGTAAAGTCCCTCGTCAAGCAGTCTGGAGATCACTCCGCGCTTGATCTTTAACGAACGAGCCGCGATATCCATCATCTGATTGAGACGCTTAAAGAAATCATCCTTATCTTTTGAGAGATACGCGATCCTCGGCATATTGATCGTAACCACGCCGACACTTCCCGTGCTCTCACCGGACCCGAAGAAACCGCCGGTCTTTTTGCGCAACTCGCGCAGATCGAGACGAAGCCTGCAGCACATACTGCGCACATCACTCGGCTCCATGTCAGAGTTAATATAGTTGGAAAAATACGGAGTTCCGTATTTTGCTGTCATCTCAAATAAAAGCTTATTGTTCTCCGTCTCCGACCAATCGAAATCCCTGGTGATGGAATAGGTAGGGATCGGATACTGGAACCCGCGTCCGTTGGCATCACCCTCGATCATCGTCTCGATGAACGCCTTGTTGACCATGTCCATCTCACGCTTGCAGTCGCCATATGTGAAATCCATCTGCTTACCACCCACGATTGCGGGAAGTTTTGCCAGATCGGACGGCACGGTCCAGTCGAGTGTGATGTTGGAAAACGGTGCCTGTGTTCCCCAACGGCTCGGGGTATTCACACCATATATAAATGCTTCAATACATTTTTTGACCTCGTCGTAAGAAAGATCATCCACCTTGACAAAGGGTGCAAGATATATGTCGAAGGAAGAAAATGCCTGTGCTCCTGCCCAT
>JAGBQU010000153.1 GCA_017632755.1 Lachnospiraceae bacterium | reverse complement strand
TCATATACTTACGCCTTGACCTTGTCCGAATCACCATGCCGCTCTTGTTATAGACCCAATAACCGACGATCCCGAGTTTTCGTATGATCGGATTATTTTTCTTTAATAACCCCGGGTGGAACAATCCGACCGGCCTTGTCCTCTTACCTGCTTTGATATATGCGATCAGATCATTGTTACAGGTGATCCTCTCCTCAAACTCTGTGTAAGCGGATCCTGCTCTGAGCACGGAATGCGCATCGGAGCCCGATGTCATTGGCTTACCCATCTGCGAAGCCAACGCGAATGCCTTCGTATTCTTCTCCTTGTGCAACGTAGAATTGTATACCTCTACAAAATCAAAATATTCCAGCACTTCGGGCCTTCTTTTGTACAATCGGGTATTTGTGATCGCGATATACCCGTTTCCGTACGGATGGGCTGCTCCCATGATACCACCGAGCCTGTGCACGATGTGCTCAAGCTTTTCCAGTTTCAAGCCCTTTTTTTCAAACAACGGACAATCCACTCCATCCGGAAGAATGATCAGCACATGTCCCCCATCTCGTGTGTCGTACTCGACACCCTTGAGTACCACAAATCTTCGGAGTACGCGCGGTAGCTTTCCATACTTTTTCATGTCCATATAATAATTGTAACCTCTATACGAATCGTGATCCGTTATGAGCATTCCCGCAAATCCGCGTTGATGCAGCATCAGCGCATACGCTACAATCCCCAGTCTACCGTCGAGTGATCCCTCTTTCGTATGACAATGCAGATCGTACTTCATACCTCCATCTCCCATCCGTATGATCGCGCAGTATGCAAAAACTACGCTAATCGAGATACTTATTTAGAAAGGCATAAACCGTCTTCCAATACTCCTCACCCAATGTCCTCTCACACCGACAGTGTCCTGCATCCCGGACTACAAGTTTTTGTTTGTTCGTCCCCGGTTTCGCTTCATACAATTCATCCAGCATCCGGAAGGGAACAAAATCATCCGCTGTTCCGTGGATAAAGAGCATCGGTTTATGGCATTTTTTTACTTGCCGCAGTGCGGAAGCTTCCTTGAAAGAATAGCCGACGCAGATCTTTGCCAGTGCATTTGCCGTGTGAAGGAGCGGAAATCGCGGCACTGCGAATCGATATTTCAATTCGCAGGCAAAGATATCCCATACGCTCGTGTATCCGCAGTCTTCCACAAATGCCCTGACCGCGTCCGGTGTTTCTTCTCCGGACGTCATCATCACGGTCGCACCTCCCATGGATACGCCATGCAGGATGATCCTGGCCTGCGGATCCCTTCGCAGGATCCACGCCACCCACACCAGCATATCTTTTCGATCCGGCCATCCCATTCCCAGATGCTTGCCTTCACTTTCACCGCAGGAGCGCAGATCCGGGGCCAGAACACAATATCCGGCATCATGATACCTTTGTATATAGGCATGCATCGCATGGTGGTCCCCCCGGTATCCATGAATCACGATGGTCCATCTGTGACTGCCTGTTTGCTCATACAGCGCACCGCTCAACAACAGTCCGTCCTTTGCGGTGACACAGATCTTTTGCTCTCCGGCTCCTTTTTTCCGCTCTGTGTCACAATCGCTTTGCACCGTGGTAGGTCTGACATGCTCGGCCTGCTGCTCTGCCGCTTTGTTGCCGCATTCCGCCTCCTTGACGGATTTCTTGCGGTGCAGGGCATGGGCAGCCTTGCGCTCTCCTCCTCTCCCTTTTTTACCGATGGCATATTTGATCAGATACAGTTCCATCACCAAAAGAGAAGAAAAGCTGACCGTGGCAAGCACGCCGGCGATCTTCATCTTATTCTTCATTCGCTACGCTCCAATCGCATTTCCCGTATATAACTGATAATACTTTCCTTTTTCCGCGATCAACTGATCGTGGCTTCCCCTCTCAATGATCCTGCCCTGTTCCAATACCATGATGCAGTCGGAATTCCTGACTGTGGAAAGTCTGTGTGCAATGACAAATGTCGTTCTGCCGTGCATCAGCCGATCCATCCCCTCCTGCACGATGCGCTCGGTTCTGGTGTCGATCGAACTGGTTGCCTCATCTAAAATGAGCACCGGCGGATCTGCGATCGCGGCTCTTGCTATGGCAAGAAGCTGACGCTGTCCCTGGCTTAAATTCGATCCGTCCCCGGTGAGCATGGTGTCATAACCGTCCGCAAGCCTGCGGATAAAGCCATCCGCATTGGCAAGTCTCGCTGCTGCCTCGACTTCCTCATCGGTCGCATCCAGTTTTCCAAAGCGGATATTCTCACGCACCGTCCCGGTGAACAGATGCGTTTCCTGCAAAACGATCCCAAGAGAACGCCTCAGATCACTCTTCTTGATCTTATTGATATTGATGCCGTCATAGCGGATCTTCCCGTCCTGTATGTCATAAAAACGGTTGATGAGATTGGTGATCGTGGTCTTGCCTGCCCCCGTGGATCCGACAAATGCGATCTTCTCGCCGGGATTGGCAAACAACTTCACATCATGAAGCACCATCTTGTCATCATCATAGCCAAAGTCCACACCGTCAAAAACCACATCTCCTCGCAGTTCCTTATAATCCACACTCTGATCCGCCTGATGCACATGTTTCCATGCCCATCTGCCGGTGCGCTCCTCACTCTCCGAAAGAGCGCCGTCTTTTTCTTCTACATTCACCAGCGTAACATACCCGTCGTCTACCTCCACCTTTTCATCCATCAGTCGGAAGATACGTTCCGTTCCGGCAAGTGCCATGACGATCGCATTAAACTGTTGGCTGACCTGGTTGATCGGCATGTTAAAGCTCCTGTTCAGGGTAAGAAAGCTTGCAAGTCCTCCCAGCGTGAAACCGCCGAAATGGCTTAATGCCAGCATTCCTCCCGCTATTGCACACACCACGTAGCCCACATTACCCAGTTGGGCATTGATCGGCCCCAGGAAATTGGAAAACGTGTTTGCCCGCTCCGCGCTGAGATACAGTGCATGGCTTAGCTCCTTGAACTTCTGCTTGTTCTCCTCCTCATGACAAAAGACCTTGACTACCTTCTGTCCGCTCATCATTTCCTCGATAAACCCGTTTACCTTACCGAGATTGATCTGCTGATCCATAAAATTTCTTCCGCTGAGTGAGGTCGCGCGTTTGGAACAAAATACCATCAGGCTGACCATAAGGATCGTGACGATCGTAAGCGGAATACTCAAAATGAGCATGCTCACAAAAACACTGATGATCGTAAAGCTGCTGTTTACGATCTGCGGAATACTCTGACTGACCATCTGCCTGAGCGTGTCGATATCATTGGTATAGACCGACATGATATCGCCGTGTGAATGTGTATCAAAATATTTGATCGGCAGTTTTTCCATGTGTTCAAACAGTTCGTTCCGAAGGTTGCGGAGTATCCCCTGTGTGACATTGATCATGATGCGGTTATAAGCATAGGTGGACAACACGCCGATGGCATAAAACACCGATACCTGCCCGATCGCATGCGCAAGCGGCGCAAAGTCCGGATTTTCCGTAAGCAAAAACGGCGTGATGTAATCGTCGATCAGATTTTTGGTAAAGAGCATCCCTCGTACATTGGCGAGCACTCCGATAAAAATAAGCAAAAACACGGCAAGGCAGGAAAAGCGATAATATCCGAATATGTACCTCGCCAGTCTTAATAAAAGCTTCCCGGGATTTTTCACTCTTGGCTTTTGTCCCCGGGGCATACGTCCCATTCCCGGCATCTTAAGCACCTGTCCTTTCATCAAAATCACCGCTGCCACCGGTCTGCGACTCATATACTTCCCGATAGATGTCATTGTCTGCAAGTAGCTGCTCATGGGTTCCAACCCCATTTATGCGGCCGTCCTCCATGACAATGATGCGGTCTGCATCCTTTACACTGGAAATTCTCTGTGCGATGATCAGCTTTGTCGTATCCGGGATCTCATTTCTGAAAGAGCTGCGGATCTTCGCATCGGTCGCTGTATCCACCGCGCTGGTACTGTCATCAAGGATCAGGATCTTCGGCTTTTTGAGAAGTGCCCGTGCGATACAAAGGCGCTGCTTCTGACCACCGGATACATTGTTCCGCCCCGCTCGATGCGGGTGTTGTATCCCTCCGGCATGCGGCGGATAAACTCATCGGCGCATGCCAGCCGGCATGCCCATTCGCACTCTTCATCCGTGGCATCCGGATTTCCCCAGCGCAGATTTTCATATATTGTTCCCGAAAAGAGGATATTGGTCTGCAGGACAACGGACACCTGATTGCGCAGCGCCTCCATATCATACTCTCTCACGTCTCTTCCGCCGACGAGCACCATACCTTCCGTGACATCATAAAGCCGGCTGATCAGATTTACAAGGCTGGTTTTGGCACTGCCGGTTCCTCCAAGGATACCGATCGTCTCACCTGCGCGGATCTCCAGATTGATGTCCTTAAGTATGGGTTCCTCACTGGTTTTGTAATACGAAAAACCCACATGCCGAAAACAAATGCTGCCGTCTGCGACTTTCGTAACGGGATGCTCTGGATTTTTCAGATCACTTTCCTCGTGCAGCACCTCGCTGATACGCTCCATACTTGCCGTGCTCATAGAGATCATGACAAAAACCATGGACAGCATCATGAGATTCATCAGGATATTCATACAATAGGTCAGAAGACTCATCAGTTCTCCCGTTGTAAGCTCATCGGAGACGATCATCTTCGCCCCCATCCAGCTGATCAGTATGATACAGGTATATACCGTAGTCATCATGATCGGCGCGTTGTATACGATATTTTTCTCTGCTTTGACAAAGATATTGTAGATATTCTGACTGGCAGCCCGAAACTTTGCCGACTCCTCTTTTTCGCGCACATACGCTTTGACAACACGGATCGCCGAAACATTTTCCTGCACGGATGCATTCAGCTCATCATATTTCGGAAATGCCTGCCGGAAAAATTTAGTGGCATTTCGTATGATAAAAAATAAAATAACGCTCAGGATCAGAACCGCCACCAGATAGATGCTGGATAGTCTCGCATTGATATGAAACGCCATTGCCAAGGCACAGATCATGCTCGCAGGTGCGCGCATCATCATACGCAGTACCATCTGATACGCATTTTGAATATTTGTGATATCCGTAGTGAGCCTTGTCACCAACCCCGCCGTGGAAAAACGGTCGATGTTTGCAAAGGAAAAAGTCTGGATATGATCAAACATACTCTCCCTGAGATTTCTGGCCAGTCCGGCAGATGCCCTGGCCGCATAACGAGCACCGCCAAGCCCTGCCAGCAATCCGATAAGCGCAACCGCGATCATCCATGCACCAATCTTGTATATATGTCGGATATCTCCGGCATTGACCCCATTATCAATGATAGAAGCCATCAAAAAAGGAATGAGCGTTTCCATCATGACCTCAAGCAGCATAAAAAGCGGAGTCACGATCGATGCCGCCCTATATTCTTTTACTTCCTTTAAGATTGTCCGAACCATACCAAAATCTCCCATTTTCCT
>JAGBQU010000152.1 GCA_017632755.1 Lachnospiraceae bacterium | reverse complement strand
GGGGTATTCTCTTGAAGGAGTATATTGAGGAACGTGCCATTCATATCGCCATGTATATTATTGAGAATAACGCGACGGTGCGTCAGACGGCCAAACAGTTTGGAGTCAGTAAATCCACAGTACATAAAGATGTCACGGAAAGATTGGAGTCGGTCAACCGGGCACTCGCGCAGGAAGCAAGAAAGGTGCTTGATGTCAACAAATCGGAACGCCACATTCGCGGCGGACTCGCAACCAAGGAAAAATATCTGCATCAGCATATCTCTTAGCAGATAACAGTTCAAGGTTTGACAAGTATGGGAGAGTTCTTTTATAATAAAACAAGCATTAGATTATTATGTTTTATGATAAAGAATCAGGAGGATACGCATGAGCCAGGAACTAGTGATCGTACTTGACTTTGGCGGACAGTACAATCAGCTGATCGCCCGCAGAGTCAGAGAATGTAATGTATACTGTGAAGTACATCCATACAATATCGGACTGGATAAGATCAAGGAATTAAATCCAAAGGGAATCATCTTTACAGGCGGACCGAACAGCGTCTACGGTGAGGATTCTCCGAAGATCGAAAAAGAAGTATTTGAGCTGGGGATCCCCGTTCTGGGAATCTGCTATGGTGCCCAGCTTATGATGCATACGTTGGGCGGTGTGGTGGCAACCGCACCGGTCAGAGAGTATGGAAGAACCGAGGTCGATGTCGACACAACCGGAACAATGTTTCAAAATGTCAGTGAGAAGACCATCTGCTGGATGAGTCATACAGATTATATTGCGAAACCGGCTCCCGGCTTTGAGATCAAGGCGCATACCGATGTATGTCCGGTGGCAGCAGCACAGAATGCGGAAAAAGGGCTCTACTGCGTACAGTTCCACCCCGAGGTCAACCACACCGTCGAGGGAACCAAGATGCTTGCGAACTTCCTGTTTGAAGTCTGTGGCTGCGCCGGTGACTGGAAGATGGATTCCTTTGTGGAGACGACGATCGCGCAGATCCGTGAAAAGGTCGGCGACGGAAAAGTGCTTTGTGCACTTTCGGGCGGCGTGGATTCTTCCGTGGCTGCGGTTCTGCTCTCCAAGGCTGTCGGCAATCAGCTGACCTGCGTTTTTGTAGATCACGGACTGCTTCGCAAAAATGAAGGTGACGAGGTGGAGGCGGTCTTTGGACCAAACGGAAATTATCAGCTTAACTTTATCCGCGTCAATGCGCAGGAACGTTTTTATGAGAAGCTAAAAGGCGTTGAAGAACCTGAGAGAAAACGTAAGATCATCGGAGAGGAATTCATCCGTGTCTTTGAGGAAGAGGCTAAGAAGATCGGCGCTGTAGACTTCCTTGTACAGGGAACCATTTATCCGGACGTGATCGAGAGCGGCCTTGGCAAGAGCGCCGTGATCAAATCGCACCACAATGTAGGCGGCCTGCCGGATTGCGTTGACTTTAAAGAAATCATTGAACCGCTTCGGTTGCTCTTTAAGGATGAGGTGCGAAAGGCCGGTCTGGAGCTTGGTATTCCCGAGCATCTGGTATTCAGACAGCCTTTCCCGGGACCGGGACTCGGCATTCGCATCATCGGTGAAGTGACTGCCGAAAAGGTGCGGATCGTGCAGGATGCAGATGCCATCTACCGCGAGGAGATCGCGAACGCCGGATGGGATAAGAAGATCGGTCAGTACTTTGCAGCACTGACCAACATGCGTTCCGTCGGAGTCATGGGCGATGAGCGTACCTACGATTATGCCGTGGCACTGCGAGCCGTGACCACCAGCGATTTCATGACCGCCGAGAGTGCGGAACTGCCATGGGAGATCCTCGGAAAGGTTGCCACAAGAATCGTAAATGAGGTGAAAGGGGTTAATCGTGTACTATACGATTGTACAGGGAAACCTCCGGCAACGATAGAGTTTGAGTGACCTAAAAACTGCGGGAAGCCAGTAAAATCAAGGCTTCCCGTTTTGCGTGCTTGCAAAATGCTTGCAGTTTTTGAACAGAATATGAAAGGTGATGAAGACAATGCTTGCATTGATAGTTGCATATGC
>JAGBQU010000151.1 GCA_017632755.1 Lachnospiraceae bacterium | reverse complement strand
TTGCCTTGTTGATGCACTCCTTAAACTCCAGTTCGGGCACGCTGTCTGCCACGATGCCCGCTCCCGAGTGGACAAACACCTTATTTCCCTTTTTAAATGCGATCCGTATGGCGATACAGGTGTCCAGATTACCTGTAAAGTCGATGTAGCCGATTGCTCCTCCATAGATTCCGCGCTTTACGTTTTCCAGCTCATTGATGTTCTGCAGCGCCCGCAGCTTCGGTGCCCCGGACAGAGTGCCTGCCGGAAGGATCGCATCGACAGCGTCCAGCGCGTCCTTATCGTCCCTTATGCCTCCCCTGACGGTTGAGCCGATATGCATGACATGCGAGTAACGCTCGATCTCCATATATTTTTCCACCTCGACGGATCCGAAAACGGATATCTTTCCGATATCATTTCTCCCGAGATCCACCAGCATGTTGTGTTCCGCGAGTTCCTTTTCATCGGCAAGCAGTTCTTTCTCCAGTGCCTCGTCCTCCTGCCTTGTGTATCCTCTCCTGCGGGTACCTGCCAACGGGAACGTATGCAGAATGCCGTTTTCAAGCTTGACCAATGTCTCGGGCGATGCCCCCGCAACCTCCAGATCGTCGGAGCCAAAGTAGAACATATAGGGCGAAGGATTGCTGGTTCTCAGATAACGGTATGTATCAAACAAGCTTCCCTCGTAGTCGGCCTCCATGCGGTTGGAGAGCACTACCTGAAAGATGTCTCCTTCATAGATGTACTTTTTGGCTTTCTCGACCATCTCACAGAATTGCTCTTTGTCAAACATCGGCCTGAAGTCCGACTGCAGTTTCCCACTCGTATGCGTAGCACTCTCGCCATAGAGAATAAGCTGTTTCATCTCTGCAAGCTCCTGCACAGCCTTCTCAAACCGCTCATCCACATTCTCCATGGAAACATTGTTGATCAAAATGATCTTCTGCTTGAGGTTATCAAAGGCGATGACCTTTTCAAACAACATCAGATCCATGTCCTTAAACATGTGCTCATCGTAAGCATCCAGTTTTAGTGTCGGCTCGCTGTATTTGACATAATCGTAGGAAAAGTATCCGACCAATCCTCCTGTAAAGCTCGGAAGGCCTTCCACCTTCGGGGATGTATAGTTTTTCATGATCTCCCGGATTGTATCACCTGGATGAGCAACCTGTTTTTGCAGGATCACCGTCATCTTGGAAACTCCATCTTCCGTTTTTCGCTCCTTGAGCGTAAGTTCCCCGTTCTGACAGGTGATCTCCATGGTGGGTTCATAACCGAGAAACGTATATCTTCCGAAATGCCTTTGCTCTTCGACACTTTCGAGAATGTAGCAGTTATGACTCTTTTTCTTAAGCCGTTTCAAGACTTGTATCGGCGTTGTCATGTCAGAGAGCATTTCTGTGTATACCGGTGCGATCTTGTAACCGGCACCTATTTTTTTAATCTCTTCCAACGAATTTGTTTTCATCTTTGCCTCCTTTTCTCGTGGCTTCGCCTCTCGCTTGCTCTTTGCCGCTTCGCGTATAAGCAAACCTCACAGCTTTTCTCTTATATTTGCCCAAAATCTGTGGCCACGCGCTGCGATCATGCAAGCATGTCGCTTCCACCTGCAGCCATGGCTTTGCTTATACGCGAAAAAAGTCCTTGGCAAAGCTACAGCTTTACCAAGGACGATATAAACATATACCGCGGTGCCACCTTGATTTGTGGAAACCACACTCTCGCAGAATACCAACATATTCCTCGCAACTGACGCGTGCGTCACGTCATAGAATACTGAACCTTGCGGTCTTTCACTATGCCCTCAGTGGTCCATTTAATGAACTGCATACTATGAGGCTCTCAGCATCCCCCACTCTCTGTAAGCGCATCTTTCATTTTTATCTCCACATCATCGGTTTGTCCGTATGAAATTGTTACTACTGATCCCCATTATACTCTACGAGAGAAAAATGTCAATAAATTTCAAATCATTTTTGACATATTATTACTTTTGATCTTGATCTTGAGCTTGGCCTTCTTGCCGCTTCCGTCAGTGGCAGTTGTCGTAATGGTAACCTTCTTGCCGACTTGCCCAGGTTCCGTAGGTGTTTTCATTCGGCAGCATCCAGAGTGCCGGCCAGATACCCGTTCCGTTCGGAAGCTTGGCACGGAAGTCGATACGGCCGGTCGTGTAGTAAAGATTCATCTTACCACTGTCACTCTCATAGGTGGTGATACCTGCCTCATTGTTCAGGATTATATTTCCGGCCGCAGCAAGACTCGCATTTGCCTCATCCAATATGTTCGCCTCAGCCGCAATTTTTTCACTGTCCACACCTGCAAGATAGGTTCCCGTAGCAGTCATCAGCATACCGGTTCCGTTTTTACCTACCTTTATGTCATTTACGATCTGTACAATGGTCTCAAGCGAAATATCTACCGAGGTACACCCATACATATGGTTCAAACCACAATCCGCTGCCAAGTACAATATCATTGTCGGCTACAATCGTCTTAAGCATATGCTCATAGGAATCAAGTGAGGCTTCCTTGTAGTCGGACGCCACGGTCTTGGCCAATACATTACCTGTCGTATCAATGCTGTTAAACTGATGCAGCACCTCCACCACCGCTTTATCAAGACTCGCAGTCATGGTTTCTGCCGTTTTTTGCTCGATAATATCCTTGCTGTTCGTCGCGCTGAAAAGCAAAAGCAGGATCATTGACAAACTGATGACCGGTAAAACATAAACCATGCAGATTTGCCACTATTATATCAGCTTTTGGCTTTTATTGTCAAAAAAAACGTTGTGTCTCGCTATTTGTTTTGAGCGATTTGCACAATGTTTTCTTGTGATTTCCTCAAATCGACCTCACGATACTCTCATATTCAGCCAGATTCTTTGCCTTTTTGATCTTTTTATACAGCTTGGAATCCTCAGGGAAGAGCTGTTGCATATAAAACCACAGTTCCTTCATCTTAAACAGAACCGGCGTCTCTCCGGACATGTATTCCCGATATCCCTTCAGGAGTTCACGATGGAACTGCCAAAACCGCTTCCTTTTGTCTGACTGATCCGTCTTCTGCTGACCGGACTGCGGCAGCCCCCATTCCTGTTGGTTTTTCCGATCCGGATGCGGTTTCGTCATGATCACATTCTCCGTATGCCCGATCTGCTCAAGTAGGACGGGATCCGCCAAAAGTCCTCTTCCGATCATCACACAGTCCACCGTCGGAAACAGTTCTCTGATCCTGCGATAATCCTGCACGGAAGTGACATCCCCATTGTAACAAAGGGGATTCCTGCTTTCTTTTACCGCATACGCGAACGCGTCAAGATTCGGTTTTCCTTT
>JAGBQU010000150.1 GCA_017632755.1 Lachnospiraceae bacterium | reverse complement strand
GATGGGACTTACGATCCTGTTCATCTCGCACGATCTGCGCGTGGTAGCTATGATGTGCCACTATGTGCTTGTGATGAAGGAGGGGCGTGTGGTCGAGCAGGGAGAGGTCTCCCAGGTCTTTTCTGCGCCGCAGAGCAGTTATACGGCAAGCCTTTTGGAAATTGCCCGAAAAAAAATATAAAAAGGGGTTAATTGTTCTTGTTTCATGACCGATAAAAGGATATATGACATGAACGGGAGGTGATGAATTTGAGTATACAGGATATTACCCGATATGGAGGGTTATATGGTTTTAACCCGATGAGATCCGTTCCTGTGGTTTACGTACAGGACACGCAAAAGCAACAGCCGGAAGTGAAAGACGCTCCGGCAGAGCAACAGCAGTCGCAGCAACAGAGCAAAGCACCAAAGTCTGCGGATCTTCAGAATATTTCGCTCAAGTTCAATACCGGTGATGATTTCGGATACATAGGAAAGGACAGCGATCTTCATACGCGTAGCATAGAAAAAGCCATTTCCGATATGCAAAAGGATACCGTGCTCAGGCAGTATCAGACCTTTGTCGGAAACGATGAAACCGTATTTGCGAGTGAAGACGGCGTAGTACTCAGAAAATAGCAAGAATATAATATTCAAAAATACACCTTGCCAGAATGGCAGGGTGTATTTTATTATGTAAGGAGTGAGTTGATTTGTAAGGAGAAGATATGTTAGAGCGTTTTTATCCCGACAGCTGTGCGGAAAGTACCTATCTGATCGATTTTGAAGGACTTTTTCAGGAAGGCTACCGGGCGATCATTTTTGATATAGACAATACACTGGTGGAGCATGGCGTCAAGGCTGATGAGCGATGCATCGAGCTCTTTGAGAGGCTGAGCGGGATCGGATATTCCACAATGCTCTTATCCAACAACAAGGAGATCCGTGTAAAGTCCTTTTTTGAGCAGATAAAGGCAAGCGGATATATTTACAAGGCAGGGAAGCCGCTGGTGAAGAATTACAAGCATGCGATGGAACTCATGCACTCCACGACGCAGGATACCCTATTTATCGGTGATCAGCTCTTTACGGATGTGTGGGGGGCAAAAAAGGCGGGGATCCGGACCATTCTGGTAAAACCCATCGATAAAAAGGAGGAGATCCAGATCGTCTTAAAGAGATTTCTGGAGCGGATCGTACTATATTTTTACAGAAAGGAGATTGCCGGACATGCAGATGAGGATTGACGGTAAAACAAAAACATACGGTTTGTTTGGCAATCCCGTGGAGCATACGATGTCACCGCTGATACATAATACGCTTGCTCAAAAGCTGGGGCATAATCTGGTGTATGTTCCCTTTCGTGTGGAAGAGGACCAGATCCAGAGTGCGGTGCGCGCAGTGCGGTCTCTGCAGCTTGGCGGTGTGAATGTGACGGTGCCTCACAAAAGTGCCGTGATGGATTGTCTGGATGAGACGGATCTGCTGGCCAAAAAGATCGGAGCGGTGAATACCATTGTACATAAAAACGGTCGTCTCAAAGGGTATAACACAGATATGCCCGGACTCTACCGGGCCATGCGTTCGGAAGGGATCGAGGTAGAAGATAAGCATATTCTCATCCTTGGCGCGGGCGGTGCAGCCAGAGCGGTCGCCATGTTGTGTGCAACCTATGGGGCGCGCAGGATCTATATCCTGAACCGGACGAAGGAAAAAGCGGCAG
>JAGBQU010000149.1 GCA_017632755.1 Lachnospiraceae bacterium | reverse complement strand
CCGGGAGAATGATATGCAAACGAACGATAAACACAAAACGATTCTGGATGAGATCGCGGAGCGTACAAGAGAGCGCGTCGCAGAGCAAAAAGAGAAAGTGACGCTTGAGAAGATCCGCCAAAAGGCATTAGAGATGATCGAAAAAGATTCGTCAAAGGCAGACTTTCCTTTTTTGAGAGCGCTGAAAAAGGAGGGGATCAGTCTGATCTGCGAAGTGAAAAAAGCATCTCCCTCCAAGGGTCTGATCGCAGAGGATTTTCCATATACCGAGATCGCAAGGGAGTACGAAGCGGGCGGCGCAAGTGCCATTTCCGTTCTGACCGAGCCCTATTACTTTCTGGGCAGCAATGTGTATTTGCAACAGATCAGGCAGACGGTGGACATTCCGCTTTTGCGAAAGGATTTTGTGGTGGATCCCTACATGATCTATGAGGCGAAGGTGCTCGGTGCAGATGCGTGTCTGCTCATCTGTGCAATCTTGGATGAGAAGACTTTAAAGGAATATCTGGAGCTGGCACATAGTCTGGGTCTTTCCGCACTGGTGGAGACACATGATGATGCGGAGATCGCAATGGCGCTACGTGTCGGAGCTAGGATCATCGGTGTCAACAATCGCAATCTGAAGGATTTTTCGGTGGATGTCACCCATAGCAGCCAGCTTCGTGCAAAGGTTCCCGACGATATCGTTTTTGTGGCAGAGAGCGGTATCAGGGAAAAAGAGCAGTTGGCGGCGCTGCGCACGGAGGGTGTGGATGCAGTCTTGATCGGAGAAACCTTTATGTGTGCACCCGATCGAAGAACGATCGTAGCGGAATTTGCCGCGCTCTGACAAAAAGACAAAATGAGGGAACAACAGATGGAAAGAAACAGGGTCAAAGTAAAGATCTGCGGCCTCAGGCGCATGGAGGATGTGCATGCAGTGAATCGATATCATCCGGATTATGTCGGATTTGTCTTTGCAAAGAGCAAGCGTCAGATCACACCGCAGGAGGCAAAGATTTTGTCCGAAAAGATCACTCCGGGGATCAGGAAGGTTGGGGTATTTGTAGACCAGCCACCTGCTCTTTTGGCAGAACTTTTGCTTGACGGAACAGTAGACATGCTGCAGCTTCACGGCAGAGAGGATGCGGCCTATGAGCAGACGTTGCTGCAGTTGCTGCGAGAGGGAGGCCTGGCGGATTCGCGCGAGCGTCTGATCAAAGCCTATCGGATCCGCGGCGAACAGGACTTTGATCGGGTAGACGAGACAGAATGCGGATACCTGCTTCTGGATGCCTACAGTTCCAAGTGTGAAGGCGGCAACGGAGAGAGCTTTGACTGGAGCCTGATCACACAGATCGACAAGCCGTTTTTTCTGGCCGGTGGTATCGGAATGGACAATGTAGAAGCTGCGATAAAAGACGTTGCACCGTTTGCGGTCGATGTCAGCAGCAGCCTTGAGACGGACAATTATAAAGATGAAGCGAAAATAAAAGAATTTATGGAAAGGATAAGAAGCTATGAGTAATGGCAGATATGGGATTCACGGCGGACAGTATATACCGGAGACGCTGATGAATGAAATCAATCATCTGGAAAACCAGTATGAGCATTTTAAGAATGATCCGGAGTTTCAGGAGGAGCTTAATAAGCTGATGGTAGAATATGCGGGCAGACCTTCGTTGCTCTACTACGCCAAAAAGATGACGGAGGATCTTGGCGGAGCAAAGATTTATTTTAAGAGAGAGGATCTCAATCATACAGGCTCGCACAAGATCAACAATGTTCTGGGACAGGTTCTGCTTGCCAAAAAGATGGGCAAGAAGCGCGTCATAGCAGAGACGGGTGCCGGTCAGCACGGTGTGGCAACCGCTACAGCGGCGGCACTTCTGGGGCTTGAGTGCGAGATCTTTATGGGCAAGGAGGATACGATCCGCCAGGCACTGAATGTTTACCGCATGGAGTTGCTTGGCGCGAAAGTCCATCCGGTGGAGAGCGGGACTGCAACTCTCAAAGATGCCGTTAACGAGTGTATGCGTGAGTGGACAAAGCGGGTGGACGATACGCTCTACGTGCTGGGCTCCGTCATGGGACCGCACCCGTTCCCGATGATCGTCCGTGATTTTCAGAGTGTGATCAGTAAAGAGGCCAGGGCACAGATCCTTGAGGCAGAGGGAAAACTGCCGGATGTGGTGATGGCCTGTGTGGGCGGTGGCAGCAATTCCATGGGCATGTTCTATGAGTTTATCAAGGATGAAAGTGTCCGTCTGATCGGCTGCGAGGCTGCAGGAAAAGGTGTGGACACGGATCGCACGGCTGCGACCATTGCCGTGGGTACGGAGGGAATCTTCCACGGTATGAAATCCTATTTTTGTCAGGATGAATACGGGCAGATCGCACCGGTGTATTCCATCTCAGCCGGACTGGACTATCCTGGTATCGGACCGGAACATGCATATCTGCATGATATAGGGAGAGCGCAGTACGTGCCGGTGACGGATGATGAGGCGGTTGCGGCATTTGAGTATATTGCAAGGACAGAGGGGATCATCGCGGCGATCGAGAGTTCCCATGCCGTTGCGCATTTGATGAAGATCGCCCCTTCCATGCGTAAGGATCAGATCATTATCTGCTGTCTGTCCGGACGAGGTGACAAAGATGTGGCTGCTATCGCCAGATATAAGGGGGTAGATTTACATGAGTAAGATACAGAGTGCTTTTACAGATAAAAATGCTTTTATACCTTTTTTGACGGTTGGAGATCCGAGCCTTGATAAGACCTATGAATTTATTCTGGAGATGGAGAAGGCGGGGGCGGCGCTGATCGAACTGGGTATACCGTTTTCCGATCCGATTGCGGAGGGACCGGTTATTCAAGCGGCAAATGTGCGTGCGCTCTCGGCGGGATGCACAACAGATAAGGTCTTTGAACTGGTGGAGCGAGTGCGTGAAAAAACACAGATACCACTCGTCTTTCTGACCTATCTGAATCCGGTTTTCAAATATGGGTATGAGCGTTTCTGTTCACGCTGCAAGGAAGCAGGCGTGGACGGACTGATCATTCCCGATATGCCCTTTGAGGAGAAAAAGGAGCTAAAAGACATTGCGGGCAAATACGATGTGGATATCATTTCCCTGGTCGCACCCACATCAAAGGAGCGCATCGAGAAAATCGCGAAAGATGCCGAGGGCTATATTTATGTCGTATCTTCCATGGGCGTTACCGGTGTCAGAAGCGAGATCAAAACGGATGTCAGGGACATCGTCTCACATATCAAGGCTGTGACGGATGTGCCCGTAGCGATAGGATTCGGTATCAACACAAGGCAGCAGGTGCAGGAATTCTCAGAGTATTGTGACGGCGTGATCGTTGGAAGTGCCATCGTAAAGCTGATCGAAAAACACGGCGAAAATGCTGCCGAACCTATCGGGGAGTATATCCGACAAATGATCGGACGGTAGACAGAATGTAGGAAAACATATACCAGATCACATGCGAGATTTTTCAGAAAAAAAGATATTTTCGGTTGATGTTGAGTGACGATTTGTTATATACTGATATATATAATAAGCGGGACGAAAGACATTCCTTTTGAAGGTGATTACAAGCAGACCTTTCGCGGAAATGGGGGAAAAAATGTTTGATTTTAACTTTGACTGGAGACCGGAAATGGAAACGCACATTGCGGATATGGATTCGCAGCATCGCCAACTGTTTAAGATCGGAAGAGATATGGAACAGCTTCTCAGGGTCAAATGCATAGGCGTAACGGATTCGGGGCTTTTGGATATCATTTTGCAGCTCAGGGATTTTACCGGATATCATTTTTATGAAGAGGAAAAGATGATGGAAGAGATTGGCTATCCCGGATTGGAGCAGCATCGAAAAATGCATCTGCAATATGCGAAATATGTGATGGATATCAATCTGCCGAAGCTGAAAAACAATCCCGAGAAAGAACTGCGGCTCATTCGGGATGAGATCCAGGGATGGATCTTTTCGCACATGCTGCACGATGATCAGGAATTTGCCAATGTGTACCGTGAGTATCTGCAAAACAGAGAAACAAATGCAAATGCACAGCTGCAGGAAACGGAGGTTCCCATATATGTCGAGGGGTTCGGATATCAGGTATGTTCCCTTGATGTGAGCACTATCTATCTGGCAGCGGATCAGAGACAAAAAGGTGAGCTGGTTGTCGCGTATAAAGAGAAAGCAAAGGATTTTGCCAAGCTGACAGCACTGGAGAGAAATATCTATTTTGCCGAGCTGTCCAAGGTTTCCAATGCGCTGAGAAAATTCTACAATGCAGACGGCATGGATTATGTATCCTGTGGGATGACAGGCAGGAATTTCTGCTTTCACGTGATTCCCAGATATTCCCAAAATGATGGCGTCGGAGCCGATTATTATACGCCGGACGGCTGCGTGAAACTTGAGGATGCCGCGCTTAAGGAACGGATCGACGAGATAAAAAAAATATTGAATAAATAATTCATTTTCGGGCAATCCTTATAAAAAAGGAGGTAGACAGAAAATGAATCGAGGTTGGGATTATACTGCTCTTGCGATCACTGTGATCGGAGCCATCGTGTGGGGACTTGTCGGGTTGTTCAACTGGAATCTGGTCTCCATGCTTTTCGGAAGCGGCTCGTGGCTGAGCAGGATCATTTACGTGCTGGTCGGCATCTGCGGACTGTATACGCTGACATTTTTTGGAAGAATCACGGATCGAAGCGAAGTATAAAACAAAAAGGCAGCTCGAAGTTCATATATGAATGTTCGGGCTGCTTTCATATTTATGTGGATATCGGTTGTGTACGTTGCAACAGGGTATCCTTATTGCCAGGCACCGTCGATAGTGATGATCTGCCCGGTCAGATAAGCAGGCGCCTCGGCAAGTTGGCAGACCAGCGCAGCGACCTCCTTGGTGTCGCCCATACGACAGGCAGGGATCTCGTCCAGGATCGCTCTTTTCTCGTCTTCGGAAAAGAGACGGTTCATGTCTGTGTCGATCATTCCGCAGGCGATCGCATTCACCTGGATGTTGCTCGG
>JAGBQU010000148.1 GCA_017632755.1 Lachnospiraceae bacterium | reverse complement strand
CATCCCCGGATGAAAAATCGTAAGTGGTATACTTCTTATCCTTATACGAATCAAGACGGTGAGAGCCTGCAGGAGCGAGGATCTCGATCCTTGCCAGATCAAACTCGCGCATTTTTTTCCTCTTGGATCTGCCCAGTATCCGGTCAACACTCAGTTCTTTTCCCAGAATCAGATACTCGTATTCCACTGCAGAATTTCTGGCAAAAAAGTAGGATACGACCGCCATGATCAGACCAAGCAGGAGAAGCGTCGGCCACCTCAACAGTCCCACAAAAAAAGAAAGCCCTGTTGCAACAAACAGACAATATTTCAGCGCCTGTCTCAAAGGGCCCACTTTCTTCTGGACAAGATATTCCAAATAAGATTCGCTCATGATAACTTCCTCTCTTTCCATTGTTCCTTATACGGCATATGCCGACCGTTACAGGTCAGACCATGGTATCCGTTTTGCAGATCCTATCACATACTGCCATATTAAAATATGATAGTACATTTGAGGCAATTTTTCAAGTTTTTATACTTTTTTAAGAAGAAAAACGTTGACACCCACGCCCGGTCTTTTTAAGATAAATTGTGATGATTTCAAATCCATGAGAAAAGCAGAGGGAACACAATGATCCGTGACGAGATAAAAGAACAGCAAAAAAAACTGGGGGAAAAGAGCAGAAAGGAGAAGTTGCAATACTTCTGGTATTATTATAAGATCCATGTCATCGTCGGCATTGCAGTGATCTTTGCTCTGTTTCACCTGATCCCTGCGATGATACAGGGCAATCGCGAAAACTCCATCTATGTTGCACTGATAAACTCCCTTGTTTACGACGATACCGAGACGACTCTGGTAAGCGATTACGTCGCCAGCCGCGATATTGACACACAAGCATTCCCCCCACGGCTCGACTACGCCATGCGCATCAAGAATCCCCCCACAGACAGTTTTTCCGTTGCCTACACGCAACAGTTCACCGCGGAGATGGAGCTTGGGAACATAGATGTGATCATCAGCGATCAGGATATGATCGATCGATACGCCTCGATGAATGCCTATGCCGATCTGACAGAGGCACTGCCAAAAGATCTGCTCGATAGTCTCTCCGACAGACTCTACTATGCAAATGTGGAGGGGGTCGGCCGTATCCCGGTGGCACTCTATGCAAAGGATGTCAGGCGGATCAAGGAGGATACGCTGTTTGACGACTCCGTCACACCGATGGTCGCCGTCGCATATAACTCGCACCGCATCGAAACAGCGGCGGATTTTGTACACTATCTGTATTTTGAGTAGCGCTTTTCGAGCGACAACCTTGTGTTGTCGCTCTTTTTCTTATATAGCGTCCCTACTCCATGTTCTCTGATTATTCCATGCTCTGCATTCCGCAAAATTCAGTTTTTCCGAACTTCTCCCACTCCAAAAGCGGCTTATTGTAAAATACGGATAAGCATTTTGCAAAAGAGGTATCCCTATGAGCATCGGTCAGATCATCTGTGAACTACGAAAAAATAACCATTTAAAGCAGGAAGAAGTAGCGCGCTATCTCCATGTGAGCAAATCCACATTCTCAAACTATGAGAATGATATCCATGAGCCAAACCTTGAAACACTCGTAAAACTTGCTGATCTGTTTGATGTCTCGACCGATTATCTTCTCGGACGAACGGAACTTGCCTGCAACTTCAGCGTACTCAATCAGGCTATCGCAGACGAAGTAACCTTTGCGACTCTCATTCAAATCACCCGCCAGCTGACCGCCCGCGATCTGCAGTATCTTCTGCGCACCTATGAGCTTCTTCAAAAAAAATAAAGCATTTCTAAGAATAAAATGAAAATTCTCTCAAAAAAGTGTTGACAACTATTCTTGTCAATGTTATAGTTTGCTATGACAACAATCATTGTCAGTTTTCCAAGACAACTTGTCAAATTGCTATTTTACTTGTCAAAATTCTATTTTTCTTGTCATAAAAAAAGGAAAGGAGCAGAGCTTATGCCTCTTACGAACCGTTTAAGGGAGTTCCGAGCCAGAACCGGCGAAAACCAACAGGAACTTGGCACAGCGGTAGGTGCCAGCAGGCAGACCATCAGCCTGATTGAGCGCGGGGACTACTCGCCTTCCGTTACACTCGCACTCAAGATCGCCCGGCACTTTTCAGCGCGGGTGGATGAAATATTCAGCTACACAGATGACCCTGAAGGAGGTACTGAAGAATGAGAAAAGAAATAAGCAATACACAGGAAGGTCGGATCGAACAGGAGGATAAGAAAGCACTCTCAAAACTGATTCCCCTACTGATCGTATCCGGTCTCATCGGATTTTTGGCCGGAGGCATGATCGGCAAGATCCGCGATTTGCTGCAAAACACAAAGCTCAGCCCCGCCGAGGCACTTCATCAGGGACAGCTTTTCCTCACGGATTATGCGTGCTATCTGTCATTTGCCATGGCCATCATCCTCTCGCTGACCGGCATTCTCATGTATCGAAAGGGGGTTGCGCAGATCC
The DNA here is from genome assembly GCA_017632755.1 of Lachnospiraceae bacterium. The sequence continues at coordinate 2,909 of JAGBQU010000148.1, read as the reverse complement.
GCTCTTTAGACCCGCAGGAGGATGGCTTTAACGAGACTCTCGACAACAAAATATCCGTTGTATTGCTGCTTGCAACCGTACAGACGATTGTTTCCTGGTTCCTCTTTGGCATGAGCTTCTACGGATTGTCCATGAAAAAAGATTTGAAGCTTCCGGCTTTCATACTGGGAACGGCAGGTTTCATCCTCTCAACGATCGTCACCTCCATCCTGCAGCAGAAGATGATCAACTTTATCAAAGCACAAAATCCCGAAAAGAAGGGCAGTGTGTTTGATCTCAAATTCCACTCCAAGTGGATGAACTCCTGCGACGAGGCTGAACAGTTTTATATTTACAAAAGCGCATACCAGGCATACAAGACTTCACAGATGGTCTGCCTTGTGATAATGATCGCTCTCGTCTTCATCGGCATGGTTGTTCCGATCGGGATCGTGCCCATCCTGTCTGTGAGCATCATCTGGAGTGTGCAGTCGATCACGTATATGCTCGCTGCCATGAAGGCACCGTCATAAGTTTTATCTCCGATACCATCGGAATAGAATAATACAAATAAAAAAGGAGAATATCAATGCAAACATTAACCAAAAAGAAAAGTATCACAGCCGCACTCGTCATGTTCGTGGCAGTCATGATCATGTTGATCTTTGTCGGCGCACCAATCCAGTCCTCATTGGGCATGCTGGGGCTTCTGATCACGGAACTACTCTTTCTGTCCCTGGCACTGATCGGAACAAAGATCATGAAAGCTTCCTTTAAGGATGTCTTTCCGATAAAGAAACCCCGCGTCCGCCAGATCTTCGGCACTCTGTTCATCTGGCTTGGGTCCTATCTCGGCGTCCTGTTTTTTACCCTTCTGATCGGATATTTTTTCCCTGATCAGCTAGGCAATACACAGGAAGGACTGATGGGAGTTTTTAATTCTGTTCCCCTGCCGATCCGCTATCTGATCGTGGCAGTGTCCCCCGCCATCTGCGAGGAGGCCGTTCACAGAGGCTTTATCCTCCACTTTTTAAAGCCCATCCAGAAAAAGTGGCTCATCGTCCTTATCATGGGTATCCTGTTCGGGATCTTCCATCTCGATCCGATCCGTTTTGTTGCAACGGCTTTACTGGGTATGGCATTATCCTATACCGCGCTCGAGACCGGGAGCATGTTCTATCCGTTCCTGATCCATCTGCTCAACAACAGCTTATCCGTGGGTGCGACCAAAATGATGGAATCCGAGGAAATGGCTGCTGCCGCTTCGGCACAAGTCATCACTCCGTCTGTCCTCGGTCAGTACCTGCTGCTGCTCTGTGTCGCTCCCTGGCTGCTTTGGGCCGGCTCTGCACTTTTGCATGAAAAAAACACAGAGCCAAAGAGCAAAGAGCAGAAAAAAGCAAACACCAAAATCCTTCTTGCCTGCATCCTGACTTCCGCTGTATGCCTCGTAGGCGGTTTTGTGATGGCGGCCGGCAACATGATGACAAACGCTGTGAATACAGGGGTTCAGACTCCCACCGTTTCGCAGTTGCATGAGACCCCCTTTACCACCGATGTACATATCGAAAAGGAAGGAATGCAGCAGCTGACCGCTGTCATGGAAACACCGAAGGGCATTTTGCATATCAGTATTGTTGACGAGGCCGGAAACATTGCCTACGAAACGAGTGCCGAAAAGATGACGGGAAATATCCCTCTGAATCTGAAGGCCGGCGATTATACCATGCAGGTGGATCTGCAAGGGCTCACCGAGGATGAAGCTGAGTCGGATGAAACGATCACCTTCAATCTGATCCTGATGCAGTTTTAACGATAAAAGGGTAATGTCTTATTTGCAAAAGACATTACCCTTTTTCTTATTCTTCCAAAAGCTCCGCCAGAAGCCTGCTGACCTCCTTGGCATCCGCTTTTCCACTCATCTCTTTCATCGTCTGTCCGACCAGAAAGCCGATGGCCTTTTTCTTGCCGCTTCTATAATCCTGTACCGACTGCGGATGCTGCTCGATCACTTGCATGCAGACAACCCGCAGGTGCCCCTCATCACGGATCGTCCCCAGTTTGTTTTCGTTTACATAACTCTCCGGATCGATGTTTTTATCAAACATGATCTCAAACACCTGCTTGGCCACCCCATTGCTGATGGTGCCGTTTTCCACCAAAAGGATCAGCTTTGCCAGGTTGGCAGGCGTGATATGAAGCTCATCCGGATCCATTTCCCGCAGTTTTAACAATCGTATCGTCTCTCCCATCAGCCAGTTGGAAACCTTTTTGGGCTGATGGCAAATCCTTTCACACTGCTCAAACAGATCCGCGAGTGCCTTAGATCCGGTTAGGATTTCTATATCGTAATCCGGCAGATCAAACTCCCTTTTGTATCGCAACATCTTTTCTGCGCGCAGCTCCGGCTGGCGCGCTCTCACGCTTTCCACCCACTCGCGGCTGATCGCAAACGGCGGAAGATCCGGATCGGGAAAATAGCGGTAATCCCTGGCATCCTCCTTACTCCGCATGGAAAACGAACAGCCCCGGGCATCATCAAAACGCCTGGTCTCCATCGTGACAGACTCTCCGGCCTCAAGCAGTCCGATCTGACGCAGCGACTCATGTTCGATCGCTCTCGTGATTGCCTTAAAGGAATTCAGATTCTTCATCTCACAGCGTGTGCCCAGCTTTCGTTCTCCCCTTTTCCGGACCGAGATATTCACATCTGCGCGCATGGATCCCTCCTGCATTTTGCAGTCAGACACTCCCAGATACTGTATGATCAGACGTAGTTTTTCCAAATAGGCGACCACCTCTTTGGCGCTGTGCATATCCGGCTCAGAGACGATCTCAAGAAGCGGTATACCCGCCCGGTTAAAATCCACGTAGGATTGGTTCTTTCCGGCATCATGAAAAAGCTTTCCCGCGTCCTCCTCCATATGAAT
>JAGBQU010000147.1 GCA_017632755.1 Lachnospiraceae bacterium | reverse complement strand
TCTACGATCTCCTCGATACGTCCCACAAACTCAGGTCCGAAGATCAGTACATCCGACTCCGAAAGATCCAGACAATATTTGATCTCCTCCGCATCAAAACGGAAATTCATCGGAACGGCAAGCGCGCCGGTCTTTAAGATACCGAAGTAGATCGGAAGCCATTCAAGACAGTTCATCATGAGAATGGCAACCTTATCCCCTTTTTGAATCCCTCTGCCAAGCAGAAGGTTTGCAACACGATTTGCCTTCTCATTAAAGACGTGCCATGTGATCTCTCTTCTGTAGTGGTGACGGACATCCGGCTCGATGAGCTCATACTCTCTCCACGTCACGCGTCTTCTCTCTTGAATGTCCGGATTGATCTCAACCAGACATACATCCTGCCCGTATTCTCTGGCGTTTTTTTCCAAAATTTCTGTAATTGGCATTTTTTTACTCCTTATCGTTTTAATATTGCCGGTCGATCCCCAGCAATCTTATTGCGTTTTCGGAAAAAATCCTCTTTTTTTCCTCATCCGAAAAAGGCATTTTCCGTATCTTTTCCACATATTTCCCCTGATCGGACCATGGACTGTCCGTGGCAAACAGGATCTTATCAGCCCCATGCGATCTCACGATCCGTATAAACTGTGCTTCATCCATCTGTGTGACGATAGGTTCAAACACGAAGGATGTATCAAAATACACCGGTTTGCCGACCAGCTTTTGTTCCACTTCCTCCCACATATTCCAACCGCCCATATGCGCAAGCACAAGCTTTGGCGGACGGACAATCTCAAGCACGCGCAGGATCCGATCCGGCGTACAGCGGACCTTTTCGGGTATACCGACATCCTCCCCGGCATGCGTGACGATCACCATTCCAAGATCAGATGCCGCTTCGATGATCCGGAGATATCTCTCATCGTCAAAATTGACTCCCTGATAATCCGGATGAAGCTTGATACCAGCAAATCCCATCCGGTGAAGCTCCAAAAGGATCTCTTTATAATCCCCGTTATCCGGATGGATCGCCCCAAAAGACATCACACCGCTCTCTGCCGTCCGTTCGTTTGTCTCTTTTGCAAAACTGTTGATGCTTTCTGTCTGGGACGGTTTTGTGGCCACCGGCAAAACAACGGACAGATCGATCCGATTCACGTCTCCGGACTTTGCAAGTGCCTCCCGCGTCCCTGAAATCTTGATCCGGAGTTCCTCTTTTCGTTTTTCATAGACATTTCTCTCCATGGCAGCATATGCAGATGCCGCAATGCGCTGTGGAAAGATATGCGTGTGCATATCGATGATCATGGGTTTGGTGGTATCCTTTATCGGCAGATCATATTCCTTATTCTCCCTGTGCGATCGCATAGCCGGTCTCAAAAGCCTCGAGATTGATATCCACTGTCTTGGGCGGTACCAGATCACGGATCACATTGATCCAGGATTCCTTATCAAAATCCATGTTTTTGGCAGCAACACCGAGAATGATCGTGTTAAAGACCCTGGAATTGCCCAACTTTAATGCTTCTGCCATGGCATCTACGGCAACAACCTTGTGATCTTTGGAGAGTTTTTCGATGATGCCCTCCGGATATGTTGCAGCGCCGGTAACGACCGTCATAGGATCGATGCGCTGATCATTTACGATGATAACGCCGTCCTTTTTAAGAAAATGAGAATATCTGAGAGCCTCAAGCCGCTCAAAGGCGATCAGCAGATCTGCCTGTCCCTCCTCGACGATGGGTTCTGCAACCTTCTCGCCATAGCGCACGTAAGTGACAACGCTTCCGCCTCTCTGTGCCATTCCATGCACTTCGGAAAGCTTTACATCATAGCCTGCCGCTATCGTAATACCGCCGAGTATCCTGCTGGTCAGGAGTGTTCCCTGTCCTCCGACACCGACGATCATAATATTCTTTGTCTCTGCCATCATTCTCCCCTCCCTTTAAAACCGATAGCGCTAAACTTACAGATACCCATACACAGACCGCAGCCGTTGCACATTGTCTGATCGATCGAGACGGTTCCGTCCGCCTGTTTTGTCAGAGCGGGGCATCCCGGCACCAGACATTGTCCGCACTTTTTGCATTTTTCCGGTATCTCAAAGCATTTACCCTTCGGTACAAAGCCTTTTAAAAGCGCACAGGGTGCCTGCGAAATGATGACGGAAACTTCATCTCTGGCCACTTCCGTCTTTACTACTTCCTCAAGACGTGCCGTATCAAATGCATCCACAACCTCAACATGCTTCACGCCGATGGCACGGCACAGATCATCAAGATTGACTGCGTGGGTCGGCTCGCCGTTTAACATTTTACCGGTAGCGGCATGTTCCTGATGTCCCGTCATACCGGTGGTCGAATTGTCGAGGATGATGACCGTACCTGATGCCTGATTGTAAACCATATTCATCAGCGAGTTCACACCGGTGTGCAGGAAGGTTGAGTCTCCGATCACATCGACCCAGTTTTTGATGTATTCTTTTCCCTTTGCTTTCTCCATGCCGTGAAGCGTGGAAATGCTGGACCCCATACATACCGTTGTGTCAACCACGCCAAGCGGTGCGACTGCACCGAGTGTATAGCAGCCGATATCCCCTGCTGCGTGGATCTTTAATTTTTTCAGAACCGAATATGTGCTTCTGTGCGGGCAGCCCGGACAGAGGATCGGAGGTCTTGCGGGTGCTTCCTCGGCTTTTTTGAGTCCAAGCTCCTGACCCAGGATCGCTTTTCTGAGAAGATTTGCACTGTATTCGCCCTGAACGGTAAAAATCTCCTTGCCGATACATTCGATTCCCATCGCTTTCACCTGCTCCTCGATGACAGGCTCAAGTTCCTCCACGATATAAAGCTTGTCTACCTTCTGTGCAAATTCCTTGATCAGCGTATGCGGAAGAGGATGAACCAGTCCGAGCTTTAATACTGAGGCATCGGGTAGTACTTCCTTTACATACTGATAGGGGATGCCGCTTGTGATCACACCGATCTTGGTATCCCTGTATTCTACTTTATTGATATCCAGCGTCGCCGCATCCTCGGCCATTTTCTTTAAGCGTTCCTCTACGAAAACATGTCTCCGTATAGCGTTACCGGGCATCATGACATTTTTCGCGATATTTCTCTCATACGGCTTGTCGGAAACCTCCACGCGGTCCTCCAGATTCACGATTCCCTGCGAGTGAGCAAGTCTTGTCGTCGTCCTTAAGATGATCGGTGTATCGTACTGTTCCGAGAGTTCATATGCTCTTTTGGTAAATACCCGTGCTTCCTCGCTGTCCGACGGTTCTATGACAGGGATCATGGCAGCTCTGGCAATCATTCTGGTATCCTGCTCATTTTGTGAGCTGTAGATACCCGGATCATCCGCCACAACAAGCACCATTCCGCCGTTAACACCGATATAGGATACTGTATAAAGCGGATCGGAAGCCACATTCAGTCCGACCATCTTCATCATCGTCATGGAGCGGACTCCGGCCATAGATGCACCGATCGCAACTTCTGTAGCGACTTTTTCGTTTGGAGCCCATTCCGCATAGACTCCCTCATACTTTACAATGTTCTCGCTCACTTCCGTACTCGGGGTTCCCGGATATGCCGATGTCACCTTGACGCCTGCTTCGTAAGCTCCCCGGGCAATTGCCTCGTTACCCAGCATTATTTTTTGTTTCAACTTTGTCTTCCGCCTTTCTATTATTCTTTATCTTCGATATCGATTTTAAGTCAGGGCATCTCTCGCACCTGAACATATCACGGCGTTTTGCAAACTCCGCCGGCTTGGGGATGAGAGCAAAACGCCTTGTGTTCGATTCGAATGAATAGTCCTGTTTCATTTTAATCAATATTCCGGGATAAGTCAATGCCGGCAGCACAGTTACATAAGGTTTGCGGCCGGTTATGAACGGGAAATTCCATTATATGATAATACAGACCAACCCGCCGTTTGTGTCATTGACGATCTTCTGCATGCCATCCTGCAGTTTGCTCTGACTTTCCTCACCCAAAAGCGCGATCTTATTATCGATTCCGTCATAAATAAGCTGCTCCACCGTTTTCCCGAAAATGTTGGTATCCCAGATACCATCCGAATTCTCCCCATCCTTGATATATGAGATCAGATCATCTGCCTGCTGTTTGGTACCGACAATGGGGGCAATCTCTGTCTCGATGTCGGCCTTGATCATATGGATGGAGGGACTTTGCGCACGGATCTTTACGCCGTATTTGTTCCCGTGTTTTATTACTTGCGGCGAATCCAGACGGATCTCATCTCTTCCGGGAGCGACAACGCCATAGCCCTTTACACGCACGCTCTCAAGTGCAGAGAGAACCTTTGCATATTCCTTTTTCATGGACGCGATCTCCTTTAATCGACAAAGGAGGTCATACTCACTGCCGATCTCTTCTCCGAGCATTTCACTGAGCATATGATAATAATAGCTTTCATCCATATCCAGAATGATACGGATATTCCCGTCTGCCATATTGACACTGTCCACCTTGGAACGTTTTACAAAATCATCCGGGAATGCAAAAGGATGCTCATTAAAATCACGCATGATGGAATAATCATTCATGCAATCCTTGATATGCTGTATCAATGCAGTTTTCTTTTCGTGATCATCGGGCAGCATGTCAACCCATTTGGGAACAAAAAATTCAATGGAAGTGATCGGAAATTCTTCCAGGATACTTTCCAGAATATAAGTGATATCTTCCTTCCCGAGCTGCTCCAGATTCATGGAAAAAGCTTTCACATGATATGTATCGGCAATCTCTTCGGCGAGCCGCCGCGTCTCCTGCGCATATGGTCTGCTCGAATTCACGATCACAACAAAGGGTTTCCCTATTTGTTGCAGCTGACGGATCGCCTTCTCTTGCGCCGCAGCATAGTTTTCCTGTGGAATATCCGTAAAACTGCCATCCGTTGTGACAACGATCCCAACCGTTGCATGATCCGTGATCACTTTTCCGGTTCCCACCTCCGCGGCCTGCGTAAAGGGGATCTCATAGTCAAACCATGGTGTTTTCACCATGCGTTCCGCATCATTTTCCATATGTCCGCT
>JAGBQU010000146.1 GCA_017632755.1 Lachnospiraceae bacterium | reverse complement strand
CCCCTTAAAATGTTCCTCGAAAGCCAGATCAAACTTATCAAAATCCGTCTCGCTCTTGACCAGGATCATGCGGGCAAGATAATAAAACTGTGTGAGACTGCTCCCTGCCATCCCCTTGTCCATGGCCTCTATGAGCGTCAGCCACTCGCTCAGGGAGATGTCAAGTCCCTTTGCCTTACATGTATAAAAAAAATCCGTAAACATCAGGGCTCTCCTTCCCATACATAAGATGCATATCTTGTCTACTCTACGTAGTGTCTGACCGCCTCCAGGTCTTCGTCCTTTTTCACGATCACACCGAGGAATGGAAGTTCCTTTTGCAGCGTCTCGGGTGCAATGCCGTTTCGCATGAGTGCATTTAGCCAGTCGATCAGCTCCGAGGTGCTTGGTTTCTTGCGCACATCACGGATGCTGCGGATCATATAAAAGACATCCATCGCATTCTGCAGCAGATTCTGTTCGATATCCGGATAATGTGTTCTGACGATCTCCTCCATGAGCTGTGCATCGGGGAAATCGATAAAATGAAAGATACATCTGCGCAGGAAAGCATCCGGCAGTTCCTTCTCAGAATTGGAAGTGATGATCACGATCGGTCTGTGCTTCGCCTTCACCGTCTCCTTCGTCTCATGAATGTAAAACTCCATCTGATCCAGCTCCCACAAAAGATCGTTGGGAAATTCCAGATCCGCCTTGTCGATCTCATCGATGAGCAAAATGACCTGCTCATCATCCGAAAATGCCTCGCCAAGCTTTCCCAGCTTGATATAATGGGCGATGTCATCCACGCCCTCCTCACCGAACTGTCCGTCGTAAAGTCTCTGTATCGTATCGTATGTGTAAAGTCCCTCCTGCGCTTTGGTCGTGGATTTGATATTCCAGATGATCAGCTTTTTCCCGAGGGACTGGGCGATCGCCTTTGCAAGCATCGTCTTTCCGGTTCCCGGCTCCCCCTTGATCAGAAGCGGTTTCTCCAGCGCGATCGCAACATTGACGCTCGCCATCAGCTGCTCACTCGCCACATATTCATTCGTTGAACTAAATTGATTCGACATCTTTTCTTCCTTTCTGCCGTTAAAATTGTTTGCGTAACATCTATTGACATGATACAATATTCTCTGTTCAAAGACAAGAAAAACCAAAAGGAGACGTTATGATTCAGGACATCTTTCAACAGAAAAAAACAACTCTTTCCTTCGAGGTATTCCCACCGAAAAAGGCGGATGAATTCGAGGCGGTCTACCAGACCTTGGACCAGCTCTCACAGCTTGGGCCGGATTTTATCAGCGTTACCTACGGTGCCGGCGGAAGCCGTTCCAAAAAAACCATCGAGATTTCCTCATATATTCAGAATACCCTGCATATAGAATCCCTCTCCCACATGACCTGCGTCGGCAATACAAGGCAGGATATCCGTGAGATCTGCGCACAGCTGGATGCCGCCGGGCTTCGCAATGTACTCGCGCTTCGCGGCGACAGACCGCAGTACATGACGGACGAGCAATTTAATGCAAGGGAATTCACTTATGCGACCGATCTTGTGAAATTCTTAAAAGAGGAAACTCCCATACAGATCGCCGGGGCATGTTATCCCGAAAAGCATTTTGAAGCGGCTTCCCCCGAGAGTGATCTTGCGCACCTGAAAGAGAAGGTATCGGCAGGCTGCAGTTTTCTGATCACACAGCTCTTTTTTGACAACCGGTTCTTCTATCAGTTCCGGGAGCGCTGTCAAAAAGCGGGCATCGAGATCCCGATCTGTGCCGGCATCATGCCGATCACCTCTGCAAAGCAGCTGGGTACGACCGTTACTTTATCCGGTTCGAGCGTTCCCAAGACTCTCTCGGATCTGATCGCCAAGTACGGCGATGCGCCAGATGACATGCGAAAGGCCGGTATTGACTATGCCATCTGTCAGATAAACGATCTGATTGCCAATGATGTCTCCGGCATACATATTTACACGATGAACAAGCCACGTACCGCCAAAGAGATCGTCAGCTCCATCGAACGATAAAAGACGAAGAAAATCTTCGAATAAACACAGACGATGCAAAAAAATGACAGGCTTTCCCGGATACCGGAGATCCTGTCATCTCTATTTATTCTATGCTCCTTATGCCGATCACTCGTCCCATTTCAGCTTTCCATACTCCGCTTTGCGGTCACGGAACATCAGATCCTTCACCGCCTGATCAGCCGGCTTATTCTCAAACAGCACCTTGTTTACCTGGTCAATGATCGGAACTTCTATCCCATACTTGCTTGCAAGTTCCATGGCGGCTTTCGCGGAATAAACACCCTCCACCACCATCTTAACTTCCTTCATGGCATCCTCCATGGAATATCCCTGCCCGATGAGCACGCCGGCTCTGCGGTTGCGCGAATGCTTGGAGGCACAGGTTACGATCAGATCCCCGATTCCGGTCAGACCGGCAAAGGTCTCAGGCGCACAGCCCATTGCCACACCGATCCTGCTGATCTCCGAGATTCCTCTCGTGATAAGCGCAGCCATTGTATTGTCTCCGTATCCAAGTCCGGCTGCGGTTCCGGCAGCCAGTGCCACAACATTCTTGAGCGCACCTCCGAGCTCGATTCCCTTCACATCGGGACTTGT
>JAGBQU010000145.1 GCA_017632755.1 Lachnospiraceae bacterium | reverse complement strand
TTGGTTTACATAAGGCACAAAACAATGCCGTATCCCCCTCCTTCTGGCCTCAAGAATGATGGGAAGGATGCCTTTCGAAAAACGAACCTCCCCGTTAAGTCCGAGTTCTCCGATAAATAGGGCATCTTGCATCTCCTCGCGCATTTGCAGTTTTCCCATGCTCTTTAACACACCGATCGCAATGGGAAGATCGAAAGCACTCCCTTCCTTACGCCTGTCGGCAGGCGATAAATTGATCGTGATATGGCTGGCCGGCAGGGCAAATCCGGAATTATGAAGCGCGACCTTAACACGTTCCTTCGCCTCCCGGACTTCGCCGCTGAGCGAGCCGACCATATCAATCGCCGGCAGCCCGTTCGAGATGTCAACCTCGACGGACACAAGATAGCTGTTGATGCCATAGACGGCACCGGATGTGATGGTAGAATACATAGAATTTCCTCCTGATATTTGATATGAAATTTGATTTGATACTTGTTTTACATGGAGATCTGTTGATCTGTTTGAAATCTTTTGACCTGTTTGGGGTTTGTTGATCTGATTTGGGGGAGCAAAATAACATTTTGGGTAAAAATCCGCCGAAACAGTCGAAATTTGCCCAAAACCTCTTCGCTCTGTCCCTTTACTTTGCGCTATCTAAGTAAAAAAGTAGGGACACTTATCCTATACCTGCAAAATGAATCTGAACTTCTGACAAAAATAGGAACGTATCCTGAATTGCGAGCAGAAACTTTGAACTACGTGAGATTAAAAAATACGAATCAAGATTTGAACTACGGATTGATTCCTGCGGGTCTCAGACCCGCAGGAAATGTGATTTGGTCAATATGCACCTACATCAGCTTCACGCGCATGGCTTCCGGATCCTTTGCGAACTTGATACAGTTGTCCTTGGAGATCTTTCTGCTCAAGTACAGGGACACCAGTGAATCATCCATGGTCTGCATGCCGATCGCCTTGTTTGTCTGCATAATGGAAGGGATCTGATGTGACTTTCCTTCACGGATCAGGTTACGCACGGCGTGATTGCAGTGAAGCACCTCAAATGCAGCCACACGCCTGTCCTCATTGATCGTGGGCAAAAGTGTCTGGGCAATGACCGCTTCAAGCACGTTTGCGAGCTGTACGCGGATCTGCTGCTGCTGATGCGGCGGGAAAACGTCGATGACACGGTCGATGGTACTTGGTGCATCCACCGTATGCAGTGTGGAGAACACAAGGTGACCGGTCTCAGCTGCGGTGATAGCGATACTGATGGTCTCGTAGTCACGCATCTCACCTACAAGGATTACGTCCGGATCCTCACGGAGGGCGGCACGCAATGCATTTGCAAAGCTTCCCGTGTCAAGGCCGACCTCTCTTTGGTTGACCATGGACAATTTATGGTTATGCAAATACTCGATCGGTTCCTCCAGCGTGATGACATGCGCATCACGATGTGTGTTGATCAGATCGACGATGGATGCCAATGTTGTAGACTTACCACTACCGGTAGGTCCGGTCACGAGCACCAATCCTCTCTTTCTCTGATACAGATTTGCCACGGAAATCGGAATACCGAGCGTCTCGGGAGAAGGGATCTTATCGCCAACCGCACGAAGTGCCATCGCCACAGACCCTCTCTGCATAAAGACATTCAGACGATAACGTCCAAGTCCGTCCATCGCTACAGACATATCGTGTTCACCTACGCTCTCGAACTTCTCCATCTGCGCAGAACTCATAACCTGCTTTGCAAGTTCGTAGGTATCCTCGGGCATCAACCTCGGGTAATCCATTGCAACAAGGTGACCTACCACTCGCATCTTGGGCGGTACACCTACTGTCAGATGAATATCCGAAGCCTCATGCTCGGCAGCGACTGTCAGTATTTCTCTCATTGTTGGTAATGCCATTTTGTAAATCCTCCATATGTATTATGTATTTATGTTTGCATTGTGCATTACATCATGCATGCATTTTATTCACCGGTCTGCGCCTGCGGAGTCGGTTCCACGAACTCCGGAACACGTCCATAATAACCGTTTTCCTTAAGTGTTTCCACATCCATGATATAGCGGTTGTCCAAGGTACGCATGACATCGACGATCTCCACATCGTCATAGGCGCGGATGGACAGGTCAAACACCTCATTGTTCTGGAATGTCAGAATGACAGGACGAAGTACATCCAACTCGTTCTCACGAATGACCAGCCCCTTCTCGCGGGTATTCAGCTCCACACAGACACCCGGTGACAGGATATTGATGCTCCGTATCAGGGAATCGACCACGTCGTATCCGAACCAGTCCTCGTGTTCGAGTAGGAATTTCAGCGCCCACACCGGAGAATCGGGCGCTCTCCCCATCTGCATCGCCGTCATCTCATCAAAGATACCTGCAGCCATCATCACCTTGCTTCCCTTGACAAATTTGATATCCTTGATGCTTTTTCCTTCCTTGAGACTGCTAAGTCCCTTCTGGCTCTGCACACAGATCCTGCGGATGTTCGGCGAGGAACCGAAAATGTCCTCGATCAGCTCAAAACCACTCACAACCGCAGCATTGACATAATCTTCCTCCTGCGGCGAAAGATCTCTCTTGTCGATGACTTCCTTTGGAAGCTCGAGCTTGCCGATATCGTGCAGCACCGCAGCAGTGACCAGTTCCACCTGTTCCTCCATTCGGAAACGGAGCATCTTGGACATCATGGCACAGAGCATGGCAACGTTGAGCGTGTGCTTAAAGATAAAATCTTCCTTGCTCCGCAGACTCTGAATGAAATTGATCTTATGCTCAAGACGTCCGTAACTTTTGATGATACTCGCCACGATCATCTGTGTCTTTTGTGCTTTCTTCGTCTGCGTGATCCGCGTCAGTTCCTCCTGGATCGCAAAAACAGAAACCGTCTGGAACCGTTCAAACTCAATGTCTTCCTGTGTCATCGGCGGAACAGGCTCAGCCGGTTCAAGAACAAACAGCCCGATCAAACCGAAATTGTGAATACTGACGATACCCTGCTGTGTCAGTTTGGAATCCCTCTCGTAGAGAAGCACACCGTTCTTATTGTAGATCGGTCGGGCAAGCCTCATCCCAACCTTTAAATCTTCTGTCCTTACAAATTGCATGTTCTCCCCCTTTATCCTTCCCTTGATCTCAAAGCCACAACAGGATGATCCGATCCGGATCTTCTCCCGATCCGCCCACTGCATTACGATCTACCAAGGAAGGTATTTTCCGTCCGCGGATCACGCTTTTTTGTCCTCAAACGCTCCGCGCAGTTTTCTGAGCGCCTTCTTTTCAATCCGCGAAACATAGCTTCTGGATATTCCCAGCATATCCCCGATCTCGCGTTGCGTCATTTCTTTCCTTCCATACAGACCATAGCGCATGATAAGGATCTCCTTCTCTCTGTCATGAAGAATCTGATCCATATACTCATGCAGTCTGCTCAGATTCTCGCACATGCTCATCCGCTCAACGACATCAAACTGTTCCGTTCCTGTCACATCCAGCAGACTGATGGCATTCCCTTCCTTGTCAACGCCCAGTGGCTCATAGAGCGAAACCTCCTTTGAGATCTTTTTTCTCGCTCTGAGAAGCATCAGAAGCTCGTTATCGATACATCTTGCGGCATAGGTCGCAAGCCGGCTTCCCTTGCTCTCATCATAGGTGTTGACAGCCTTGATCAGTCCGATCGTTCCGATGGAAATCAGATCCTGCATCTCTTCCTCTACATTCTGGTACTTCTTGACAATGTGAGCCACCAGTCTCAAATTTCTCTCGATCAGAATCTGTTTCGCCTGCTGCCTCTCCTCATCGGTTCCATCCTTCAGCATATGAATGTAAAAAGCTTCCTTTGTCTCAGACAATGGTTGTTGAAAGGTTTGCAACAAACGCCCCCGAAAAGCTGTTTACACTATTATATGCGCAGAGTTTGCCCCATGTAACAGTCCATTTGTATTATACAAATTTACTATGGAAAAGGCAAGTATTTCTACCGAAATTGTGATAAAGTCACTACAAAAAGAGCAACTTTTGGTATCTTATAGCAGAAACTCCGCCATCACGCGGTTGCTGACATCAAAGCCACGCTCTGTCAGGCAAAGACACCCATCCGACTCATGTAAAAGCTGCATGCCTTTATATTTGTCAATGACCGAACCATAGATCTCCCGCATCGGAACGTCGAAGCGTCTTTGAAACTCCGGCATAGATACTCCCTTCACCATTCGAAGTCCCAGAAAAACAAATTCTTCCATACTCTCCTGCCTGGTAAGCGTTTTGCATTCCCTAAAGTCTGCAGCCTCTCCCCTCAGATACTCGTCCAGATTTTCCGTATTTTTTAAGCGCATCCCATCATAATAGGAAGCGCTTCCCAGTCCCAGTCCCAGGTAGGGCTCCATGCGCCAGTATTTTAAATTGTGCCGGCACTCACGTCCCTCCAGCGCATAGTTGGATATCTCATAGCGGTGATATCCAAAATTATGTAAACTTTTCAAAGTATATGCATACATCTCGCGATCCGCATCTTCGTCCGGCAGATCCGGACAGTCTTCCTCCCCATACCTGAGAAAAAAGGGCGTTCCCTCCTCCACGATCAGGCTGTAGGATGAGATATGCTGCGGCCTGAGCGCGAGAACTTTTTCCAAGGTTTGTGCATAGGTATCCATATTCTGATGGGGAAGCGCCGACATGATGTCCACATTGATATTGTCAAAACCGCAATCCGCAAGGCACCTGTATGTCTCTTCAAACTGTGCATAGGTATGGATTCGCCCCAAAAGCGCAAGTTCCCTGTCGCAGGCCGACTGCAGGCCGACACTGACACGATTGACCCCCGCACCGCGGTATCCTCTCATATAATCCGCATTTGCCGTTCCCGGATTCATCTCCATCGAGATCTCCGCATCCGGGAGCACGCGGAAACAGCTGCGGATCTCGTCGAGCAAAAACCGCATCTGTTCGTCGGTCAGAAGGCTCGGTGTCCCGCCTCCGATAAAGACGGTATCTGCCTCCCATTTTGCAAATGTCCGTTGAAACTGCCGCATCTCATCCGCAAGAGCCTTCAGATAGGCATCGACCGGCTGTGGCAACGGAAAAGACAGAAAATCGCAGTAATCACATTTTTTGACACAAAAAGGAATGTGCACATAGATACCCATCCGCTTTTTCATTTCTTATCATCCAGCTTGAGCACGCTCATGAAGGCTTTTTGCGGAATCTCCACATTACCTACCATACGCATGCGCTTTTTGCCTTCCTTTTGTTTTTCCAAAAGCTTTTTCTTTCGGCTGATATCGCCGCCATAACACTTTGCGAGCACATCCTTGCGCATGGCTTTGACCGTTTCACGCGCGATGATCTGTCCACCCACCGCCGCCTGGATCGGGATCTCAAACAGGTGTCGTGGAATCTCATCTTTGAGCCGCTCACACATCTTGCGTCCTCTCTCATAAGCACTGTCCTTGTGCACGATGAATGAGAGGGCATCCACCTCCTCCTTGTTGACAAGAATATCCAGCTTGACCAGCTCCGACTGTTCATAGCCCTTGATCTCATAGTCGAAGGAAGCATAGCCTTTGGACCTGGATTTGAGAGCATCAAAGAAATCATAGATGATCTCGTTGAGCGGAAGCTCATAGCGAAGAAGTGCTCTTGTCTCCTCCATATAATCCATGCCAAGATAAACGCCTCTGCGCTCCTGGCAAAGTTCCATGATCGAACCGATATAGTCCTTAGTCACCATGATCTCCGCACTCACGATGGGTTCTTCCATATAGTCGATCTGTGCCGGATCCGGAAGGTTACTCGGATTGGTCAGCTCGATCATATCACCGTTTGTCTGATACACGCGATACACCACGCCCGGGGCGGTCGTCACAAGATCGAGGTTGTACTCTCTCTCCAGTCTCTCCTGTATGATCTCCAGATGCAAAAGTCCCAAAAAACCGCAACGGAATCCAAATCCCAATGCGATGGAAGTCTCCGGCTCATAGTTTAAGGATGCATCGTTCAGCTGAAGCTTCTCAAGCGCATCGCGCAGATCCGGGTACTTGGCACCATCCGCCGGATAGAGCCCGCAGTAAACCATGGACTGCACCTTTTTATAGCCCGGAAGCGGCTCTGAACATGGTGCATCGGCATTGGTGACCGTATCGCCCACGGCCGTGTCACGTACATTTTTGATGGACGCTGTGATATAACCCACCATTCCTGCCGATAGTTCCTCGCAGGGAATGAACTGCCCTGCACCGAAATATCCCACCTCGACAACCTCCGCGGTAGCAC
>JAGBQU010000144.1 GCA_017632755.1 Lachnospiraceae bacterium | reverse complement strand
TCTGCGTCGATGATGGTGGGAGCCTTGCGTAAGATCCCGAGAAAAGTGTGTATTGCCGTTTCGGAAAGCCAAACACTTTGCTGACAAACATACTCAGCAAGCACATCCGCATCAATCAACCGACCAGGCGGGATGGGGACGGCCTCAAACGGTTCCCCTTCAAAGCAACAGTACTCCCCTTCAACTGCGGCAGTGCCATCCGAATATACATAAAGTATCAACCCGTATTCGCCGCGGCCTGTCGGAATCTCCATGCCCTTGATAAGTAGGCTCACTTGCTTCGCCTCCCATATAAAGTCCGAGGCAATACACGCCGACAACATATATCCCAACGAGAATGGTAAATATGGCGTTGCTCATGTCTCGCCCTCCTCACTTGCTGGGATGATGGTGGGAGCAAACCTAATTGCGTCCATCACTTCAAGAATAATTTGGTATCGCGGGTTGCCGTTTCCCCAAACAGACATTGCTTGCTTTTGCAAGCGCTTAAATACTGCATCCGCATCAATACACCTACCATGCGGCTCCGCGATGACGGTGTACTTTACAGTCTTCTGTTCGAGCGTTTCAGCTTTTGTATAGCACGCCGTTCCATCATCTTTGACAACCAGCACGACCATACCCGTCCACGGAGACGGAGGAAACTCAATATCCGGGATATAAATTCCTGCCATTTGTTTTTACTCCTTTCGATGGGATAATAGATAAGCACAGGATCTCCGCCGGCAAACCGCGCTCTGAGGTATTCCCGAAAACCGTCGAGTTCGCTCATGTCTCCTCCTCCAGCGGGTCGAACGCGTCCAGGCGAGCCTTGTCCGTCTCTACGAAAAGGATCTCGCTCTGCCACTTGACGTCGTTGTTGTACAGGGCCAGCCCGTGGCCCATCCTCCGGGCGCGGAGGCCTGTGATCTCCCGGACGTCGCTCTTTCGGATCTTGTCGATGATATCCTCCCGGCTCCAGTTGGCTCCGAAAAAAATCATGCCCTGCTGCACCTGCGTGTGGATCTCCTCGCCGTCCGGCAAAAGGCCGATCGCTTCGTCAGCGGTCAAATATCTTCGTTCAGACATCCGATATCTCCTTTCCATAGGATTCCAACTCTTTCAGAAGGATTTCCGCGTCCGCCTTGATCTTAAAGATTGCTCTCTGCGTGGACGGGGTGATTCCGCCGAGGCCCTTCATGGCTTCTATCGCCTTGATACATTCATCAGCGCGACGATAACCATTTGTGACACCGAGTGCCTTGCAGATGGCGTCGATCTCCTGTTCCGTTCTCCGCGCGTCGTCAAAGGCGTTTTTCAAGCGAAGGTTGTCGCGCCTCAACTCGTCGTGTTCCTTGCGGATCTTCTTGGAAACGCGATAACCGAGTTCATGCCATTGCGCCTTATCATCGAGGTATTTCTTGAATATCTCCACCCGGGCGTCCCTCGCCAGGTCATCCGCCCGCGGCAGTCCGCTCCTTGGGCGTACATAGGTGAACAAGAGATACATCAGCATATCGACGGGCATTTCGATCTCACGCCAAGGCGCTTTTTTCACCGTGCGCAGCGCTCCGCTGCTCGTCACCTGCATAAGACCGCATGTCTCCGGGACTTCCGAAACGTCGCAGACGCCGGGAGCTACGGCAAAATAAAGCTGGTTGCACATGGGGAGATAGGCTTGCCACTTGTTGTCCCGAAGAAAATCGCTCCTTGCGACTTTGACCTCATAGCCGGTGATTTGAAAATTCGTCCAGGATATCGGCATAGCCAGCGCGTCGATCCGCGCATGATGAGAAACGATCTGTGTGGGGCCGTTTTTGACCTCGGTAAAAAACAGATCGCCCCGGTGCTTC
>JAGBQU010000143.1 GCA_017632755.1 Lachnospiraceae bacterium | reverse complement strand
GATGAGCACGGAACTCATTGTCGTTTGCCCAGCCTTTCTGATGGATACGGATCAAACGATCGATCTTTTCGCTGTAATAATTCATCTTGGATTTTTCCTTTTAGATGCCTGCCGTTAATGATCGCATCCTTTTCCTTGATCAGAAGAGTCCCGGAAAACCTCCGCCGAGTCCGCCCGTAAGTCCGCCGGCAAGATCGCTGAACATGTCGTTCTTGCTTTCGTCAACCTGACGAAGTGCCTCATTGGTCGCTGCCACGATCAGATCCTGCAGCATTTCAATATCCTCAGGATCTACCACTTCCTCCGAAAGCTTTATGCTAAGGATCTCTTTTTTCCCGCTGACGGTCACTTCCACAGCACCGCCTCCTGCGGTTGCCTTGAACTCCTTCGTCTCAAGCTCCTTCTGTCCCTCTTCCATCTGACGCTGCATTCTCTGCGCCTGCTTCATCAGATTGCTCATGTTACCGGGCATAGCGCCCCCGGGAAATCCTCCGCGTTTTGCCATATTTTTGTCCTCCATTTATTACTATGAAATTTTTGATAATATTTAATCTTCAAATGAGCAGAACAGACAATTCCGATGCTCCGCTCCGATAAGTGTACAACATGCAACAGATTGACGCAAGCAAATTCTTGCCTTTATGCGTACAAAACGCCCCTCTGTCGGGAACGACTCCTGTTATCTATTCCTCCTCTTCCTCGATCTCCATATGAATGACCCGGGAAAGATCCACATAACTCTCCTCAAACTCCCGTTTACTGCCCACTGTCTGTAATTGAACCTCGATCTGTTTGCCGGAAAACTCCGACAGCATTCTCTCCAGCTGCTCCCTGTTTTCCGCATGCTGATTAAAATAATCGGAAGCAATTCCGTCCTCCAGCACAACCATCAGCCGGTTATCACCCCCAAGGCTTAAACGGGCAGTCTTCAGATACATCTTCATCGGATTCTCGGCACCGCCCACAATGGCAGGCCATTTTGTCACAATAGCCTTCACATCCTCAGGAATTGCCTTGGGCAGTTCCGGCTTGGGCTTAGAGGCGACCTGTCCGGGGCCGGGAGCTGCGCCGACGGTATTTTCCGACACCACTGTCACAACTCCGTTTTCCACTTTTTCCTCTACCTGTCTGATGCGATCCAACAGGGTGTCCTGCTCAGTCTCCATCTCGGGCTTGCAGAGCTTGATCAGTGCGATCTCCACCAAAATCCGTTTTTGGGAGGCATACTTGATCTGACCGGAGAGCTCCGAGAAAATGCGGATATATCTTACGATCCGGTCCGCATCGATCATCTTAGCCTCTTCCTTTAATCTGGCCAGGTTGTCCGTGGACATATCGATGACATCCTCCAGATTATCCGAAGCCTGCACCAGCATGAGATTACGCAGATACCAGGTAAAATCCGTGACAAACTGTGTCAACTCCCTACCCTGCATCACGATCTCTTCCAATAACGTAATACATCCCAGCACATCTCGGTCAAGCACCTGCCTGAGGAGTCTGCTGAACACTTCCGCATCCACTGCTCCCAAAACATCCAACACCTTATCGTAGGTAAGTTCATTCCCAAGATGAAATGCGATACACTGGTCCAACAAACTTAACGCATCACGCATGGAACCG
>JAGBQU010000015.1 GCA_017632755.1 Lachnospiraceae bacterium | reverse complement strand
TTGCAAGGGAAATAATCTGACCGCGGGAAACGAGGCGCCCTGGTTTGAGGATGGGGTTACGGAGGTCGGGCCGGCTCAGCTGAAAGAGTATGTGAAAAAAGGCGGCGGATTACTGTCGGTTCATGCAGGAAACAGCTTTTTTGCGGACAGCTGTCCGGGCTATACGGAACTGATCGGCAATTTCTTCGTGAAGCATCCTGCCAGATGCGAGGTGCGTCTGTCTGTACTTAAGCATCCGATCACAGCGGGCGTAGAGGATTTTTCGATCAGGGATGAGCATTATGAGATCAAACTTTTGTCAGAGGATGCACAGGTGTTTTTGCAATCGGAATCGGCAACCGGAGGAATGCAGACGGCGGGATATGCGTGCACTTTGGGAGAGGGACGGATCTGCGTGCTTACTCCGGGACATATTTTGTCTGTTTGGAAACATCCGATGTTTGTGCGATTGCTCACCAATGCGATCAGCTGGTGTATGAAGGAGAGTTGAGGTTAGGGAGATGGAATCCAAAAAGACGGTTTTTATCACGGGAGCAGACAGAGGGATCGGTTTTGCACTTTGTCAGGAATACCTGCGCCATGGCTGGCATGTGATCGCAGGGCAATTTATGAATGAATGGAAAGAACTGGAAGAACTGGGTAAGGAGAATCCGGATCTGGATCTTGTACCTATCGATGTGGCAAATCCGGACAGCGTGCGGGAGGCTGCCCGGCAAACGGCAACTCTTGCCGGGCATGTCGATGCATTGATCCATGTGGCTGGTATTATTTTAAGAGACGATTCACCGGATGCGGTCAGAGCCATGCTCAAAGTAAACGCCGTTGGTCCGATCAGCGTCACACAGAATTTTTTGCCTCTTATGAAGGAGGGAGAGAAAAGGCTGTGTTTTGTCTCATCGGAGGCAGGAAGCATCAGTCTGGCGCACCGTAGGAATGAATATGGCTATGGGTTGTCCAAAACGGCGCTGAACATGGCTGTACGGATGATGTTTCAAACCCTGCGAAAAGACGGATATCTTTTCCGTTTATATCATCCCGGCTGGGTTAATTCCTATATGGAAACCGATGAGAAGAGTACGATTGCGCCCTATGAACCGGAGGAGACCGCAAAATCTGCTTATCTTGCGTTCACTCGGGACAGGCAATGTGAGGATGTCCTTGTGATGACGGATATCAATGGACAGACTTGGTCGTTTTAGGAGGATGTAGGATGTCTTACAGTATTTTATTTCATACATTGGATAATGATATGGCGCGAAAACTCTATGACGAGATGAAGGCAGAGGGGCATAGGTGCTATCCGGCTGCGCCAAATAACCCGGAGGGTGGAGTATCTGAAGCATTGCAGAACAATGACGCCATGGATGTGCTTGTTTTAAGTATTCCCACTTGTGCTTTAAAAGATAAAAGGGTTCATTCACAGACGATAAGGGATGAACTGGATACGGAAGCGCTTTTGGATGAATTATCCTGCAATGTGAATGGCATATTGCAGACAACATTTAAGGCGATCCCTCTTTTACAAAAGGGGAAACTTAAGCGGATCGTGATGTTGACGGATCCGGCTTCCAGCATCAGAGAGACGCGGGAGGAGAAGGACTATGCTTATCACATGTCGCAGGCTGCAGCGAATATGATCCTGAAGATTTTGTTTAACACATACAGACCGGAGGGATTCACTTTCCGCTGTTTTGCACAAAGTGTGGATGGAATCGGGATCGGTGCGATGGAGTATATCTTTACCGACCAGAGTTTTATTGAGACGGATGATCCGATCCATTCCGATGAAAACCGCCTTGTTATGCGAGATGGGATGCTGCGCGAATTGTCGTGGTGATAACCGGCACAAGGGTCGGTTAAAGCAAAAAGGAGGGATTGCTATCAATCCCTCCGGAACAAATCTCTGGTGTACACCTTATGTGCCACATCATCAAGTGCTGATTCATAGCGGTTTGCAATGATGCATCCGCACATTTCTTTGAATTTCGTCAGGTCGTTTATCACCTTGCTGCCAAAGAAAGTAGAACCGTCTTCAAGCGTAGGCTCATAGATGACTACTGTTGCGCCCTTGGCTTTGATCCGCTTCATGATCCCCTGGATGGAGGATTGGCGGAAGTTATCCGAGTTGGCCTTCATAGTGAGACGGAAGACGCCGACGATCACATGTTTTTGTTTCTCTTCCTTTGCGGAGGAGTATGCTTCGGATCCGATGTAGGTTCCGGCGATCTCCAAAACGCGCTCCGCAATAAAATCTTTTCTTGTCCGATTGCTCTCAACGATCGCCCCGATGAGGTTTTCCGGGACGTCCTTATAATTTGCAAGAAGCTGTTTGGTGTCCTTGGGCAGGCAGTATCCGCCGTATCCGAAAGAGGGGTTGTTATAATAATCGCCTACGCGTGGATCGAGGCAGACGCCTTTGATGATCGGAGCGGTTGCAAGTCCTTTGACCTCGGCATAGGTATCCAGCTCGTTAAAGTAGGAGACACGCAGTGCCAGATAGGTGTTTACGAACAGTTTGGTCGCCTCGGCTTCCGTACATCCCATAAATAAAGTTTCGACTGGATGTTTGATCGCACCCTGCTGAAGAAGTGCGGCAAAGGTATGGGCCTTTTCCTGCGTTTTTTCATCGCAGCCCACAATGATCCTGCTTGGATAGAGGTTGTCATAAAGCGCTTTTGATTCCCGTAAAAACTCCGGACTGAAGATGATATTGTCCATGCCGAGCTTTTGACGGACAGAAAGCGTGTAACCGACGGGAATGGTGGATTTGATGACGATGGTCGGCTTTTCTTCTCGGCCGGATGTCGCTTTTTTTATCTGGGTGAGAACACTCTCGACGGCAGAGCAGTCAAAGAAATTCTGTTTTGGGTCATAGTTGGTCGGTGCGGCGACGATGATAAAATCGGCATCGGCATAGGCCGTGTCACCATTTAGCGTGGTGGAAAGGTTCAGTGTGATCCTGCCATCCTTGGCATCGGCCATATATTTTTCGATGTAAGTATCCTGAATGGGAGAGATGAAACGGTTCAGCTTTTCCACTTTCTCCGGGAGAATATCCACTGCGGTCACTTTATTGTGCAAGGATAGAAGAACCGCCAGCGATAATCCGACATAACCGGTGCCGGCCACAGCGATCCTGTATGCGCGATCCGGTTTTGCCGTCACGGCAGCATCATCCACAAACAGATCCGAAGGCTCGAACGCAAGAACATCTGCAAGCGCCGAAAGCTGGTCGACGGATGGCGTATACTGCGCGGATTCAAGGCGGGATAAGATCGAGCG
>JAGBQU010000142.1 GCA_017632755.1 Lachnospiraceae bacterium | reverse complement strand
TTCAAATTTGGCAACGCGTCTCATAACTACTCCTCTTAAATCTATTCGTAATCATTACAATAACTCACCGGTTCAGACAGATCGGTCTGAAGCAGCGAAGCCTGCACATCGATGACTCTCTGATTTTGGCTTCCCTTCCAACACAGATTGACATCCTTAAGTGCTTCGACAAATTCACCATCCACAAGGACATCCACATATTTCATGATCGGATAATGACAGATATTTTCCCAGACATCTCCGGTATAGAGCCAGATCGTCTTGCTCGGATACTTTTCTTTGATCTCTGCCATCAGATTGCGCACATCAAGGCGATTGGCCGCATGAAGCGGATCGCCTCCCGAGAAGGTGATACCGGAGATATAGCTTTTGTCAAGTTGCTCAAAAATCTCCTGCTTTGCCGCATCATCAAAGGGCAGTCCCCCGTCGGGATCCCATGTGATCGGATTCTGACAGCCCTTGCAGCAGTGCGTACACCCCGCTACCCAAAGGACAACCCGAAGTCCGTCACCATTTAACATATCATCCTTTGTAATATTGTGATACCGCATTGCTACATACTTTTCCTTTCTGCAATCTCAGCCATCTTGGCATCATTCAGACGCGTGTCACCGTGTACTCTCGAGTAAGAAAGATACCCGTTCATGCGATCGATCTTGGTCAGGTTCCGGCTTCCGCATTTCGGGCAGACGTCCATCTCCAGTTCCTCGTGACCACAATCATCGCAATACGCCAAAGAGAGATTGACGCCCTCATAAAAGCCCATATCCATGGCACGGCGGATCAAGGTCTTTACCGCCTCCAGGTTGTAACCGATCGGATATTTGACATACTGGATCTTGCCTCCGTTTGAGAGATCCCAAAAACGGTATTCCAGATCCTGTTTCTCGATCGGAGTGATATTTTCCGTCACATGACAGTGAAAACTGTTGCTGACATACTCCTTGTCAGACACGCCCTCCACGATCCCATAAAGCTTTCTGAACTGCTGTACCTGAAGACCGCAGAGATTTTCGGCCGGAGTACCGTAAATGGCATACAGATTCCCGTCTTCCTCTTTAAACTCATTGATCTTTTTATTGATATGCTCCAAAACTTCAAGCGCAAAGGCACCGTCCTCCACAAGTGACTTGCCATTATAAAGTTCCTGAAGCTCGTTAAATGCCGTGATCCCAAACGATGCCGTTGCCGACTTTAAGATCGGCTTGATCTTATCGGTCAGTTTGAGATGACCACCCAAAAAACCGCCCTCACAATATGCGAGCGGGTTGGTTGACGCGCGCATCTCACCCAGATATGCATAGGTGCGGATGTGAAGCTGACGGATCAGATTCAGATAATAATCCAGCACCTCATAAAAATCGCGACTCTCCTGTCTGGATTTTGCCAGGATCATCGGAAGATGAAGAGACACCGCCCCGATATTAAATCTGCCGACAAAAACGGGCGTATCCTTGTCATCTGCGGGATGCATGCCGCCTCTGCGATACCAGGGCGAGAGGAATGCGCGGCATCCCATCGGAGAGATGATCTCCCCATACTGTTTATACATGCTTGCAACATAACCCTTTCCGGTCAGAGACAACCAGTCCGGATACATGGTCTTAGCGGAGCATCTCACGCCCGCCTCAAACACATCCTCAAGCTCCTTGCCCGGTCCGTGAAGGTTCTCATCATACAAAAAGACGATCTTGGGGAACAATACCGGCTTTTTGTGATCTGCTTTTCCCTGCCCTCTCCTGCGTACATTGAGCATGGAGATAGTGGCAAGCTTTGCAAAACGACCGGTTCCCGTACCTGCGGTCACCGTGATAAACGGATAATCCCCGCGGCTGGATGCCACGGTATTGAACTTGTATTCCCATCCCTGGAAGCCCTGTTCAAAATCGCGTTCCACATCGCGTCCGGCTTCCGCCTCCGCCGTGGCGCGGTCCACGCCCAGTGCCAGATATTTGTCGAT
>JAGBQU010000141.1 GCA_017632755.1 Lachnospiraceae bacterium | reverse complement strand
TTCTATTCGCTTCTTGCCGAATCCACGTTGCTCTTTAACAAAGCGCCCTATGAGAATGTAATCGTTCTCGGCCATGTGCAGGATGAGAACGGACAGAAAATGTCCAAATCCAAGGGAAATGCGGTGGATCCGTTTGAGGCACTTGCAACCTATGGTGCGGATGCGATCCGCTGGTACTTCTACATCAATTCCGCTCCCTGGCTTCCGAACAGATTCCACGGAAAGGCAGTCCAGGAGGGACAGCGCAAGTTCATGGGAACGCTGTGGAATACCTATGCATTCTTTGTCCTGTATGCAAATATCGATAATTTTGATGCGACGAAATATACACTGGAGTATGACAAACTTTCCGTTATGGACAAGTGGCTGCTCTCCAAGCTGAATACTTTGATAGGGGATGTGGACAGCAATCTGGAAAATTATCGTATCCCGGAGACGGCAAGAGCGCTTGATAACTTTGTGGATGAGATGAGTAACTGGTATGTCAGAAGAAGCCGTGAGCGTTTCTGGGCAAAGGGTATGGAGCAGGATAAGATCAATGCTTACATGACCTTATATACGGCGCTTGTGACCGTATCCAAGCTCGCTGCTCCGATGATCCCGTTTATGGCGGAGGATATCTATCGCAACCTTGTCTGCAGCGTTGACAAGGAGGCAAAGGAAAGCGTTCACCTGTGCGACTTCCCGGTTGCAAACGAGGCTTTTG
Source organism: Lachnospiraceae bacterium (assembly GCA_017632755.1). Next base: position 5,546 of record JAGBQU010000141.1, on the reverse strand, counting down.
TCGATCGGAAACTTGAGGAAGATATGGAAGCGCTTTTGCAGGTTGTTGTTTTGGGGCGTGCCGCAAGAAACAGTGCAAATATCAAAAACAGACAGCCGATCGGCAAGATGTACATCAAGGCACCGTTTACCCTCTCGGATTTCTATGTTGAGATCATCGAGGATGAGTTGAATGTCAAGGATGTGATCTTTACAGATGAGGTCAGAGCGTTTACCTCTTATCAGTTCAAGCCGCAGCTTAAGACGGTCGGACCCAAATACGGAAAGCAGCTCGGCGGCATTCAGAAGTATCTGGCAACCCTTGACGGCAATGCAGCCATGGATGATCTGAAGGAGAACGGAAGCCTGAACTTTGAGGTGGGCGATGTGAATGTCTCATTGGCAGAGGAAGATCTGCTGATCGAGATGACACAGAAAGAAGGTTATGTATCTGAGGCAGACAATCAGATCACGGTAGTGCTTGATGCAAACTTAACGGAAGAACTTCTGGAGGAAGGGTTTGTTTATGAGGTGATCAGCAAGATCCAGACAATGCGTAAGGATGCAAACTTTGAAGTGATGGATCACATCCGTGTGGCGGTTGTCGGCAACGAAAAGATCGCTGCGATCGTGAAAAAGAACGAGCCTGTCATCGCAGGCAAGGTACTTGCAGACAGTATTTCCGAGGAGGGCGCACTTTCCATCTCTAAAGTGTGGAATGTCAACGGAGAGAAAGTGACGATCAGCATCGAGAAAGTGCAGTAACTAAATAGAAGGTGAGAGGGGCGTTTGCGAGCTTTCGGGCTTGTGAGCGCCCTTTTTGGACTACAGTCAAAAAGTACAACTCCATGTAGAAGTATTGTGGAAACTGTGCTATATTTTTTATAGACTTATCCTTTGTAGCGATGGGGAAAAACGTGGATTTGGGAGAGAGGGAGAACGATGGAAGGACAAAAACGTATTTCGCACAAAAGAATGACGCTTTTCGGTTTGGGGATCCTTTTCCTGTCCTTTTTGTTAAAACGTGATGTGTGTGCCGAGAAACTGCCTGTGATTGCCACGGCGGATGAATTTTATGAGGAGGTTGTCACACAGGTTGAAAACGGTGTCATGCAGGCAAAATACATGATCCTGTTCGATCCGTATGAGATCAATGCGCAAGAGATCCGCGGACATGCGTTTGACAGGGGGGGATACAGCCTCGTGGCCAAGTTCTCCCATTGGTCCTATTCGTGGAGAGAAAAGGTGGATGGTACACTGGTATCCTTTAAGACGGGGTATTTCTTTAACAGATCGCAGGATGCCATGGTTCGCAAGGTGGTCCGGGATATCGCAAAGGACTGCAGCGGAATGAGTGATTATGATAAGATCAAATATGTGTATGATTATATCATTCTAAACTGTGAGTATGTAAGAACCAAGGACGGTGCCTACAATAATCTGATCGTAGGAAAGAGCTGCTGTAACGGTTATGCGGAGGCATTCCTGCTCCTGATGGAGGAGATGGATATCCCCTGTAAATATACGGTCAACTCCGATCATGCATGGAATACGGTCTTCCTGGACGGTCAGTGGTATAACATTGACACGACGTGGGGAGACGGCGGAGGAGACAGGATCGATTACAATTTCTTTTTAAAGCCGAATGAGGGGTGGATGGGCGAAGGCCCGACAGAGGCAACCGCGCGTGCGGCTTACCCGGCGGAGCATCTGGAACGGCGCGTGAGATATCCGAATTATACCAGGGCTGCGTGGGTCAAATCGGGGCTCCCACTCATTCTGCCGCCGATCATCCTCGTTGGTGTGCTCGCTTTTTTCGGCTATCTGGCGACGCAGCAGACCAAGAAGCGGGTGATGCGCAACGAAGAGCGTATCCGAAATCTGTATAAGCTTCCGGATGAGTAGATAAACGCGGGGATGTTTCGTGGGCGAGGGCAGCAGTTGTGAAAAAGAGGAAAGGGAGTCACATGTTAAAAAGAGGGAAAAGGCATATAGGGATCTTTCTTTTGCTATGTGTAGTCGTCTTGTCCGGCTGTCATAAAAAAGAGGAAAAGCAGTATCAGACAGAGTATGAAAACGCCGGAAGCTTGTCCGGCAAAAGTGATGAGAAAGCAGAAGAACTTCCCCCCGCCTTCCGGGTGGAAGGCCTGCGGACAGACTGGATGGAGGAGCCGGTTGGAATCGATTCGGCTGTTCCCTGTTTTTCGTGGGAGATTGTCTCGGACCGGCAGGGACTTACGCAAAAAGCATATCGGATCAGCCTGCATAAAAAGGATGAGCCCGACAATCTCTTGTGGGACAGCGGGACCGTTTTTGATTCCCGTACGACTGCGGTTGTCTATCAGGGAAAACCGCTCGAATCCCACTGCTGTTATACATGGGAACTTGCCGTCTGGGATGATGAGGACCGGATGAACGGAAAGGTATCCGCGAACTTTGTGACTGCCTATGTCGGCCAGACGCCCTTTGATGGAGCGAAGATGATCCGCATGCAGGGTGAGGAGAATGTCTATGATGAAGGACAGGCGGTTTTTGTCAAGGATTTTGACGCTGCAGCGGATGCGGGAGATGAGCTTTGCCGCGCAACGCTCTATGCCTCCGCACTCGGTATTTACGATGCCTACATCAATGGCAGCCGGGTCGGAAATGACGAGTTAAAACCCGGATGGAGCAATTACGACGAGAGTCTGTATTACAATACCTATGACATCACACAGCTGCTTGGCGCGGGAGAGACAAACCGGATCGCGGTCATGCTCGGAACGGGCTGGTGGTGTGGCAGGGTTGCCTATGGTACCTATGATTATCATAAACCGGCGTTTGTCTGCGCGATCCGTATGGAGTATGCAAGCGGGCAGGTGCGCTGGGTCGTCACGGATGAGAGCTGGAGATATGTCAAGGATACGGCGGTTGTGTCTGCAGATATCTACAACGGAGAAGTTTTTGACGGACGAAGACCCACCACGCAGGAGCTGTCGGACGGTGTGCAGATGCCTGAGATCGCGGACTTAAAACCGGTGGATATCAGTCCTGATTTTGACGGTATCTATCACGCGTTTTATGGAAACCCCGTGCGGGATATGACGGAGTTTACCAGGATACCCGAAAGCGTTGTGATCTATGACAGTGTCAGTGAGAACGGAACGGCCTATGGGGAGATTGAAGTAAAGAGGCAGCCGCCCTGCGGGGAGGATCTTCCTCTTCAAAAAGGAGAGACTGCGATCTTTGATATGGGGCAGAATATGGCGGGAGTACCCTATATCTGCTTCGAGGCCCCGGAGGGGACACTGATCCTGGTCGATTTTGCGGAGATGCTCAATGATTCGGGCAAAAAGAAGCGGGGCAATGACGGGCCGAAGGGGAGTCTTTACACGGCCAACTACCGCTCGGCGCTCTCGCAGCTCAAACTGATCTCGGACGGAGAAGGATTGCAGGAATACAGACCGGTCTTTACCTATTACGGCTTTCGCTATCTCTCTGTTACGGCGACGGAGGATGTGGTGCTGCATCGTGTGGAAGGCCGGGCGATCACCAACAGTTCTCCGCAAAGCGGCTGGCTGAAAACCGATAACGATCTTTTGAACCGGCTGTTTGAAAATGCGGAATGGACACAGCGAAATAATTTCCTTCTTGTGGCGACAGACTGTCCGCAGAGGGACGAAAGACACGGATGGACGGGTGATCTGCAGGTGTTTGCAAAGACCTCCCTTTATAATCAGGACCTGCTTTCGTTCTACCGCAAGTGGATCTATGATTGTATGGAAAGCCAGACGGAGGAGGGGGCGTATACCGATACGATTCCTCGCACGATCATAACGGCTGCCGGAAATGCCGGCTGGGGAGATGCGGGGATATCTGTCCCCTACGATCTCTACTGTATGTATGGTGACAAACAGCTGCTGGAGACATCTTATGACTCCATGCAAAGATACATGACATATCTGGCTTCGATCAGCGATTTTAACCTAGACGGAGGGCGGATCGGCCCGCTTACCACATATGCGGACTGGCTTGGGTTTGAGGCTTCGGACAAGGAGATGATCTCGACTCTGTGCTATGCAAAGGACGCTGCACAGATGGCCGGGATCGCAGAAATACTGGATGACCGGGAGGGTGCACGCGCATACCGTGCACTTGAAGATGAGATCCGGGAATATTTCCGGCAGAAGTATATCACAGACGGTCACATTGCGGAGCAGTACCGCACGCAGACAACGCTGATACTTGCCATGGAATATGACCTTCTTGATGAAGAGCAGGATCGCATCGCGGCGGCGGATCTGCGTCAGAAGCTGCAACAGTCAGGCGGAAAGCTGACGACCGGCTTTTTGGGTACGCCGCTGATCTTAAAATGTCTTTCGGATCACGGTATGTGGGATGAGGCATACGGGCTTTTGCTTCAGACGGAAAATCCGTCGTGGCTCTACAGTGTGCTGCAGGGGGCGACGACCATTTGGGAACGATATGATTCTTATACACTGGAAAAAGGATTTAACGATGCCGCCATGAACTCGTTTGATCACTTTAACAACGGCAGTGTGTTGGCGTGGATGTACGAGGATATGCTAGGGATCCGCATCGATCACAGTGCGGCGGATGAGGTGATCGTACTGCGGCCGGGAATCGTACTGGATCCTTCGTCTGCACCGATCCGCCATGCGGAGGGAGGGTATCACAGTGTATACGGAGAGATCCGCGCCTGCTGGGATATCTCGGATGAGCAGATCGCCTACGAGGTACAGCTTCCCGCAAACACGCAAGGCGTGATCAGACTCCCGCTCGCGGGTGATGGGGGAACCGAAAACAGGCAGGAGATTGAGGTGGTCGGCGGCGGGTATCGCTGCTTTTATGATACGGATAAGGACGAGTGGTGTTTTAGCACTTTTCATTGATTCTGACTCAAAAATATGGTAAAATCTTGGTTAAGGCTATATGCTACAAACGCATAGAAATACGATGCAGAAGGAGGGCTGTGTCATGGAGACAAAGTTCAGCAATAACAGCGAACAAAGACGCCTTGTTCTCGTCGTGGATGATGAGCGTGTCAACAGACAGCTCCTTGGGTTTATCCTGAGTCAGGACTACGATGTGGTCTATGCGCAAAACGGCCGCGAGGCGATGGAGATCATCCGTGAAAATGCGGGGATTTTATCGCTGGTTCTGCTCGATCTTATGATGCCGGAGATGAAAATCTTTCCGACTCGATCCGAAAACAGGATCTGGATACCGCGTTTGAGCATGCGCACGCGCTCAAGGGGGTGCTGGGAAATCTGTCACTCACGCCGATCCTGGATCCGGTCAGTGAGATGACGGAGCTGCTTCGGGAAAAGCAGGCGTGCAACTATGAAAAGAGGATGGCTGAGATCCTTAAGCAGAGAGATTTGTTAAGAGAGCTATGCGAGAGCTGAGACATAATACAAGGAGGGTAAAACTGTGGCCAAGAACATTACAAGCATCGCTTCTGATTTTGACAAGGAGGCCTTTAAGCAAAGGGTATTTTACAATGTAAAGGCTCTTTACAGAAAGACTTTGAAGGAGGCAAGTGATCAGCAGATCTTCCAGGCAGTT
>JAGBQU010000014.1 GCA_017632755.1 Lachnospiraceae bacterium | reverse complement strand
TCTCCTCATAATAGTTTCGGATCTCCTGCGTCTCGGAATTGTTCTCCACTATGATGATCTCATATTCCGGATAGGTGGACTCATTGATGACAGACTCCACACATCTGCTCAGATCCTCCAGATGATCCTTGTTTGCGATGATGATGGAGATCATCGGATGCCTTGTGAGCGCATACTTGATCCGGAAGATCGTCTCAAAGGCTCTGGTGCTCTCGATCTCAAAATCGTGATAACCTTTGCTCTCAAGATGTGCGGCAATGGCTCCCTTTGCGGCATTTATGGCATATGTCTTGGCTCCGATCCCGGACGCCACGCTCCCCTTGTGGGAACGCCAGTAATACAAAAGCCTGGGCACGTGCACGATATGCTTTGCCGCAGCGGTCAGCCGCAGGATCATATCGTGATCCTGACTGCCGTCAAACTGGCTTCGGAACAGCGCGGTTCCCTCCATCAATTCTCTTGAAAATACGCTGAAATGGCAGATATAATTATTTGCCCTAAGGTTATCCGGTGCAAAATCAGGCTTAAAGTGAAGCGTGATCATATTGTCAATGCTGTTTCCCTTAAAGGTCGCCTCATCGCAATAGATATAATCCGCATCCTCTTCACAGATCACCTTCATATATTCATAAAGCACACTCGGATGTAGGATATCATCGTGATCGAACAGTCCGATGTAGCTGCCGGTCGCCATCTTGTAGCACTCGTTGGTGTTCCCTGAGATGCCTTCATTCTTTTCCAGCTTCTTATATACGATACGCCTGTCTTTTTCAAAATAAGTCCGGCAGATATCGTAAACATATCCATGCTCCGCATCGGAGCCATCGGCAAGGCACAATTCCCAATTCGTGTAGGTCTGTCCCGTGACAGACTCGATCATCTCACGCAGAAAGCGCTCGGGTGTATTGTAGAGAGGAACAAGGATACTGAACTTGATATCTTTCGGAAAATGTGTATCCTCCTGCCTCTTTCGCTCCGTCACATTTGGAAAAGAACGCTTTCCATGTATCTTGACGGATCTTCTCGCCCGATACTTGTTTACGATCTTATGCGCGATCCCCCTGGGATTTCCATGCGCCAATACGCGGTTTTTTTGTCTGATGAAAAAGTGGATCACCACGCGAAACGGCTTACTCATCTTCCAGAAAACGGAGTCCTTGATCCGGCTCAGCTTCATCTTAAGATCATCGATCTCACGCTTTGCATCTGCAAGCTGATAGGCAAGCTTCTCATTTTTGATCTTCTCGCGTTCATACAGATCCTTATAATACGCCTGTGTGTGCTCATCGTTTTCGTTCACGGCATATTCTTTGTTTATATCGTCACTCATGTCAGTCATTTCCTCGTAATTTTCTGAGCGGCCTTGTGATCTTCCAACTGGTCGATTGATAGACATCCTCCAGCTGCTTGTTGCGGTTGGCCAAAGTCTCTTTCAGATCACAAAGACTTCTTTTTGATTCTACTACAAATGTATCGGGCAATGCAACCACTTCCAGGCTCACGTATACGCGATGCGTACTCCCACGCAGTTTTCTGATCGCGATCACGGCAGGCTCGTCGTAGAGATACAGGATCGGGTTTATCGCAACACCGTTTGACACAAATGCAAGTTCTCCCGAT
>JAGBQU010000140.1 GCA_017632755.1 Lachnospiraceae bacterium | reverse complement strand
TTATGACATAGATTAGGAACACTGATTTTGTCGCATAGCTTCGAATATATAAAAAACAAAAGAAAGTAGGAGTGACAATGGAACAATTGACAGAGATCCGCTGGCACGGACGCGGTGGCCAGGGAGCGAAGACAGCCGCCCTATTATTGGCGGATGTGGCATTTAATACAGGAAAGCATGTACAGGGCTTCCCCGAGTATGGCCCTGAGAGAATGGGAGCCCCGATCACAGCCTATGATCGGATCAGCGACAAACCGATCCGTGTACATTCTAATATATATCATCCGGATTATGTTGCTGTGGTGGATGACACCCTGCTGCACTCGGTGGATGTGACAAAAGGATTGAAGGAGGATGGAGCGATCCTCATCAATACATTAAAGTCAAAAGAGGAGATCCTTCCGCTTCTGAACGGTTTTACCGGGAGAGTGTTTACCATTGATGCGCATGATATCTGCATGAGAACGCTTGGAAAGTATTTCCCGAACACTCCGATGCTGGCCGGCATGGTTAAGATATCCGGAATTATGGATGAAGAAGTCTTTTTGAACGAGATGGAGACCTCGCTGAGTCATAAATTTGCCAAAAAACCTGAAGTTCTGGAAGGAAATATGCAGGCTCTCAGACTGGCACTAAAGGAGGTAGACTGATGGCATTGCGAGCAGAAAATATCAATGAAAAAACAAGATGGCAGGATCTGACGGAAGGTCTTCAGATACATCAGCCGGCCACTTCCAAATTGTTTGAAACAGGTGAATGGAGAACAGACACACCGGTGATAGACTGGGAGAAGTGCAAACAGTGTCTGCTCTGCGTACCTTTTTGTCCGGACTCCTGTATTCCCGTTAAGGATGATAAAAGGACGGAATTTGATCTGAAGCACTGTAAAGGATGCGGTATCTGCGTGAAAGCATGTCCGTTTGGTGCCATTTCGATGAAGGAGGGTAAATAAAATGCCAGTTAATACACGTATGTCGGGCAATGAAGCGGTTGCTCATGCGATCAAGCAGATCAATCCGGATGTCATGCCGGCATTTCCGATCACCCCTTCCACCGAGATCCCGCAGTTTGTGGCAAATATGATCGCTAATGGGGAAGTGGATACCGAGTTTATTCCGGTGGAGAGTGAGCACAGTTCCATGAGTGCGGCCATCGGTTCATCCGCTGCAGGGGCAAGGACACTGACTGCCACCTCATCATGCGGTCTTGCACTTATGTGGGAGGTATTGTATGTGGCAGCATCGAACAGACTCCCGATCGTGATGGCGGTTGTGAACCGTGCACTTTCAGGACCGATCAATATCAATGCAGAGCATTCCGACAGTATGGGAGCAAGAGATTCCGGTTGGATCCAGATTTACGCTGAGAACAATCAGGAAGTATACGATAATTTTTTGCAGGCATATCGGATCGCGGAGCACAAAGACGTAAAGCTTCCGGTCATGATCTGCCAGGACGGTTTTATCACCAGTCACGCGGTGGAGAACATCACACTTTGGGATGATGAACCCATTCGGAAATTTGTCGGTGAATATGAGCCGGAACACTATCTGCTCAAGGCAGATGAGACGATGGCAGTCGGTCCGTATGCGGTTTCCAACTATTGTATGGAAGCGAAAAAAGCACAGGCCGAGGCAATGAAGAACGCCAGAAAAGTGATCTTGGATGTGGCAAAAGAGTTTGAGGAGATCACAGGCACAAAATACGGCTTCTTTGAGACATATGAGCTTAAGGATGCGGACTTTGCGATCGTTGCGATCGGTTCCGTGTGCGGAACTGCCAAGGATGCGATCGATCAGCTGAGAAAACAGGGCGTTCGTGCCGGACTTCTCAAGATCCGTGTATTCCGTCCGTTTCCCGCGGATGAGATCGCTTTTGCGCTCAGGCATTGTAAAGCGATCGCCATCATGGATCGTGCGGAGGGGTATAACGGTAACGGTGGTCCTCTCGGAGCTGAGGTGACTGCTGCACTTTACCGCGCAAAGGCAAGCGCCGAGACAGTAAATTATGTGTATGGCCTTTCCGGCAGGGATGTGCGAGTGGAAGATCTGATCAAAGTATACGGAAATCTCGAAAAACTTGCCTCAGGCAAGATCAAATATGACGAGTATCCGTATATCGGACTGAGAAAGTAGGTGCTAACGGGATGGAGATGCAACAGACAAAGTTTGATTTTAAAGAGATACAGGGCAGAGAGGAGCGTCTTGCACCGGGACACAGAATGTGTGCCGGATGCGGCGGAACGATCGCGGTTCGCAATGTCCTAAAGGCATTGCATCCGGGCGATAAGGCGGTTATCGGTAATGCGACGGGATGCCTGGAGGTTTCTTCTTTCATGTATCCGTATACGGCTTATGAGGACAGCTATATTCACAATGCGTTTGAGAACGCCGGAGCTACGCTCTCCGGTGTGGAGACCGCATATCATGCGCTCAAGAAGCGCGGAAAGATTACAGAGGATTACAAATTTATCACGTTCGGCGGCGACGGTGGTACCTATGATATCGGTCTTCAGTCCCTGTCGGGTGCTATGGAGCGCGGACATGATCTGGTATATGTATGCTATGACAATGGCGCTTACATGAACACCGGCGTGCAGCGTTCGTCCGCAACACCGATGTATGCGGATACGACCACGACACCGAGCGGAAGTGTATCGGACGGCAAGCCGCAGGCGAGAAAGGATCTTGCTGAGATCATCGCGGCACATCATGTTCCGTATGTGGCTCAGACTACTTTTATTGGCAACATGAAAGATCTTTATGTGAAAGCCGAGAAAGCGATCTATACACACGGCTCCGCGTTTTTGAACATTATGGCGCCTTGCCCGAGAGGATGGAAATATGATGCGCCGGAT
>JAGBQU010000139.1 GCA_017632755.1 Lachnospiraceae bacterium | reverse complement strand
GGAGCGAATGGCTTTGAGGAGAACGGATGCAGTATTGCGGTTCTCATCGGGATATTTGACCGATGAGGGATCCTGTGTTTGACAGATCTGCTCTGCCAGATCCTCGAGCGTAGGCTGCATCAGGGGATACATCGTTGTCACAGCGTCGTCTGGATTGACAAAGCGGATGGAGGTGACAGTGTTCTCATCCACCACGATCTCCAGATCAAGAGCGCTGTTATTCAGGATCAGAGAGGCCGTGTACACGCCGGGTGTGTAGATCGCCTCTGAGCTTGTGGCAACAGCCTTTTTGTTCGGACGAAACATGATGACAAGAAGGACGATAAACAGGATTCCCAGAAGGATAAAAAGTCCTGTATAGATCAATTCTTTCATATGAAGTACGACGATTTTGGTTTTCGAGCGCATGAGAGAGTTCCCCTTACAGGAATTGTGATATTAGTTTAATTTATGCGGTCACGCAGGATAATATGATAGGGTTTGCGAAACTTCCGTTTACGAAATACAATCTGCACAATCGCAAGTAGCCGGCACCAGAGTTTTGCAAACGCCCGTTTGAGGAGCTTTCAACTGTAGAGAGGAGGTTTGTCATGTCTGTCATTGCTGCTTTTATGGTTCCGCATCCGCCCATGATCATACCCGATGTGGGGAGAGGAAGAGAACGACAGATCGAGGAGACGATCAGAGCTTATGAGACAGTTGCGGGTGAGATCGCCCGTCTTAAACCGGATACAATTGTGATCTCCAGTCCGCATGCGACCATGTATGCGGATTATTTTCACATCTCCCCGGGAAGTGAGGCTGTCGGTACACTCGAGCAGTTCCAAGCCCCCGGTGTCAGCTTCCGGGAGGAATATGATACCAAACTGGTGCATATGATCCAAGCCCTCGCTGACGAGAATGCTTTCCCTGCGGGTACGCTGGGAGAGAGGGAGCGCATGCTCGATCACGGCACTATGATACCGCTGTATTTTATACGCCAAAAATATGAGGATTTCCGTCTTGTAAGACTCGGTCTTTCGGGACTGCCGCTGACAGAACATTATGCGCTCGGACAGCTGGTACAAGAGGCTGCGGACCGGACAGATACACGCGTGGTGTTTGTCGCGAGCGGAGATCTGTCTCACAAGCTTAAGGAGTATGGACCATACGGGTTTGCCCGGGAAGGGGTGCAGTATGACGAACGGATCATGAATGTCTGCGGGCGGGGCGCATTCGGAGAGCTGTTTGATTTTGACGAGAGCTTTTGCGAAAAGGCTGCCGAGTGCGGACACCGTTCCTTTGTGATCATGGCGGGGGCGCTGGACGGGCTTGCGGTTGATGCAAGGCGTCTCTCACACGAGGATGTGACGGGCGTCGGATATGGAATCTGCTCGTTTTACCCGCTGGGTGAGCGTGCGGACCGCCGCTTTCTTAAGGAGCATCTGCAGCACGTAAAGGCCAAGCTGGATGAGGCGCGGAAGAACGCAGATGCATATGTACGATTGGCGCACAAGGCACTCGAGGCCTATGTCACAGACGCAGTCAGAATACCGATCCCGGAGGAACTGCCGCAGGAAATGATGACGCAGCAGGCGGGTGCGTTTGTCTCGATCCACGAGCACGGCATGCTCAGAGGCTGCATCGGAACGATCCTTCCGACAAAGGAATGTCTGGCCAGGGAGATCATAGACAATGCGATCAGTGCAGCCACGGCAGATCCCCGGTTTTCGCCCATAGAGGAGAAGGAACTTGCCTGGCTTGAGATCCATGTGGATATCCTCGGCAAGCCGGAGCTGATCGATTCACCGGAGCAGCTTGACGTAAAACGCTATGGGGTGATCGTGAGCAGCCGGGGGAAGAGAGGACTGCTCCTGCCGGATCTTGACGGCATCGACACGGTGGAGCAGCAGATTTCCATCGCGATGCGAAAGGGGCGGATCGATCCGGATGAAGATGTGACTCTTGAGCGGTTTGAGGTTACAAGGCACACGTGAAGATCCGGCCTCAAATTGCAGGTTGACAAAATGCGCAGACTACTGTTATGATAGGCGAAGAACAAGGGCGTTCTTACCAAGGGGTAGGAGCGCCTTTTTGCAGGTACAATCCCGGCGGGTGGCAGCCGTGGAGTTTGGAACATGGGGAAAGTGAAAACACCGCACTTTGCGGATGAGTGAAAAAGGAGAAGTGCCAATGAGAGAGTATACGAAGGAAGATATCATAAAGCTGGTGGAGGAGCAGGATGTAGAGTTTATCCGCCTCCAATTTACTGATATATTCGGAAATCTGAAGAATGTGGCGATCACCTCGAGTCAGCTCGAGAAAGCTTTGGATAACCGGTGCATGTTTGATCCGTCGTCGATCGAGGGATTTGTACGCATGGAAGAATCCGATATGTATCTGTATCCGGATCTGAGCACGCTGGAGATCTTTCCCTGGCGTCCCCAGCAGGGGAAGGTTGCAAGACTGATCTGTGACCTGTACCATCCGGACGGAACACCTTTTGAGGGAGATTCCCGCCATGTGCTCAAGAAGGTCTTAAAAGAGGCGCAGGATATGGGCTACACCGTTGAGGTTGGTCCGGAGTGCGAGTTCTTTTTGTTCCATACGGATGAGAATGGACAGCCGACCACCGTCACGCACGAACAGGCCACATATTTTGATCTGAGCCCGCTTGACCTCGGCGAAAATGCCAGGAGAGATATCGTGCTCACGCTCGAGGATATGGGCTTTGAGATCGAATCCTCACATCATGAGGTGGCTGCGGCGCAGCATGAGATCGATTTCAGGTATGACGAGGCTCTGGCAACGGCTGATAATATCATGACCTTCAAGATGACGGTCAAGACCATCGCAAAGCGTCATGGCCTGCATGCGACGTTCATGCCCAAGCCCAAAACCGGTGTGAATGGTTCGGGCATGCATCTGAATCTGTCGCTTTCAAAAGATGGAAAGAATGCCTTTCGGGACGATAGCGACCCGATGGGGCTGAGCGAAGAAGCATACTTCTTTATCGGTGGTATACTCAAACACATCAAGGGAATGAGTGCGATCACGAATCCGCTTGTCAATTCCTATAAGCGGCTTGTGCCCGGATTTGAAGCGCCTGTCTACTGCACATGGAGTGCAAAAAGCAGAAGACCGCTTATCCGCATCCCGGTGTCTACGCCGGAGAATAAGAGGATCGAACTGCGCTCCCCCGATCCGTCCGCAAATCCATATCTTGCACTGGCAGTGTGCATAAAGGCCGGCCTGGACGGGATCAGCAACCGTATCCTTCCTCCAAAGAGTGTGGACGGATGCCTGTTTGACCTTGGGGCCGAAGAGCGTGAAAAGATGGGGGTAGAGGAGCTGCCATCCACTTTGGCGGAGGCAGTCAGCGAGATGAAAAAAGATCAGCTGGTCGTAGATGTGCTGGGCGAACAGGTTGCCCGCAAATATATCGAAGCCAAGACACAGGAGTGGAAACGCTATCAGGAGCAGGTCAGTGACTGGGAGATCGACCAGTATCTGTACCGCTTCTAATAAGATAACGGAGTAAGATCTGTTTTCGCGCCCATACAAAAGGGAGGAGAACGGAACACTCGGGAGGAATAGGAATGGCTAATATTGTTGTGGTCCTTCCCAAAATAGAGGATGCGAAGGGCATAAAAAATATATTGGTCAGACAAGGCTTCCAGGTGACCGCAGCCTGCACCTCCGGCGCACAGGCTCTCAGTCATATCGATAACCTGACTGAGGGGATTGTGATCAGCGGATACAGGCTGGCGGATATGTTGTATACCGAATTACACAGTTGTCTGCCCAAGGGCTTTGAGATGTTACTTCTTGCTTCGCAGAGCGTACTTACGGAAGAATGCGCCGGAAACAACATCATGTGTCTGGGGATGCCGATCAAGGTTCACGATCTTTTGAACACGGTGGATATGATGAGTACCTCCATGGCATACAGAAGAAAGAAGCGGCGTGCACAGCCCAAGGAACGCAATCCTGAGGAGAAAGCGCTGATCAATGAGGCAAAACGGCTGCTTATGAGCAGAAACAATATGACAGAGGAGGAGGCACACAGGTACATCCAGAAATGCAGTATGGATAACAGCACCAGCATGGTGGAGACTGCACAGATGGTCCTGGCCGTCATGAGCAACTAGTATGAAATTTACAAAAATGCATGGATGTGGCAATGACTACGTCTATATCAATGGATTTACGGAAAAGATCAAGGATTAGGCAGAATTTGCAAGAAAGGTCAGCGACCGTCATTTCGGCGTCGGCTCGGACGGTGCGATCTTCATCAATCCGTCGGACGAAGCCGATTTTGAGATGGAGATGTATAACGCGGACGGAACGCGGGCTGAAATGTGCGGAAACGGTATCCGCTGCGTCGGTAAGTACGTATATGATCATGGTCTCACGGATCAGACAACCATTACGGTTGCCAGCTTTCACAAGATCAAGATCCTCGATCTCACGGTCGAGAATGGCAAGGTGACCAAGGTGAAGGTGGATATGGGACAGCCTGTTCTTTCACCGGAGCAGATCCCGGTGATCGCTGAAGGAGATCAGGTAGTGGATGAGCGCATTGAAGTCGACGGCAAGGAGTACCGTATGACTTGTGTCTCTATGGGGAATCCGCATGCGGTCGTCTATCTGGACGATGTGGAAGGATTGGAGATCGAGAAGATCGGACCGTCCTTTGAGTCCCATGTACGATTCCCGAAGCGCGTAAACACAGAGTTTGTCAAAGTCATAGACAGATCCCATGTCCAGATGCGTGTATGGGAGAGAGGAAGCGGAGAAACACTTGCCTGTGGTACCGGTTGCTGTGCGACCGTGGTTGCCGGTGTGCTTGGTGGATTGACGGACCGCAGTGTTACGGTCAAGGTTTTAGGTGGCGAGATCCTGATCGAGTGGGATCAGGCTACAGGGCATGTCTTTATGACAGGACCTGCGAAGACCGTGTTTGAAGGAGAATATCCTTGGGAATAAAGAGTAGTAGGGAGTGTGAATTATGTTTCAAGTGAATGAAGATTATCTGAAACTGCCGGGGAGTTATCTGTTCTCCACCATCGGAAAGAAGGTTTCGGCCTATTGCGAGCAAAATCCGGATGCAAAGATCATTCGTCTGGGGATCGGAGATGTGACCCAGCCGCTTGCACCGGCGATCATAGAAGCCTTACATAAAGCAGTGGATGAGATGGCAGCGGCGGAGACATTCCGGGGATATGCTCCGGATCTGGGATATGATTTTTTGAGAAACGCCATTGCCAAAAACGATTATGCAGACAGAGGATGCGAGATCGCTGCCGACGAGATCTTTATCTCAGACGGCGCAAAAT
>JAGBQU010000138.1 GCA_017632755.1 Lachnospiraceae bacterium | reverse complement strand
TCTATTTTATACGATTACCGCATATTTATCATATACATCTTATTTTAATCTATTTTCACAAAAAAATCTAGTTATTTTGACTAAATTTTTGTGTATAATTTTTGACAATTCCAACATAACAAAAAGTGGTCTTTTCAAACCACTTTTTGTTCATCGGAAACCGCTTGCTCCTGTTCTTCTTCATCCATCTGCGCCAGCCGCTGTACCTGTTCGTTGAGGCCTAACATTCTGGCATCCAACTCAGCCACCATCTTGGCACACTCCACGAGTTCCGATTTGATATATTCCGGAACGTTCGTATTGAATTTGTAATGGATCTTATGTTCCAGGCTCGCCCAGAAATCCATGGCAACCGTCCGTATCTGGATCTCCACTTTTGTATCGACGATGCGATCCGAGAGGAACACAGGCACCGTGACGATCAGATGATAACTCTTATAGCCGCTGGGCTTCGGGGTCTGTATGTAATCCTTGACACTGATCACCTTGATGTCGCTCTGATTGATCAGCATCTCCGCAATACGGTAGATATCCGAGGTAAAGGAGCAGATGACCCGGATACCTGCAATGTCGTTCACATACTTGACCATGTTCTCAATGGTTGACTCATATCCGTTCTTTTTTAATTTCTTGACAATACTCTCCGGCGATTTGATCCTGGATTTGATATGCTCGATCGGGTTATAAAAATGTACGTGCTGAAATTCATCATTTAAGATCTCCAGCTTTGTTCCGATCTCCTTGAGCGCAGAATTATATATCAGGTTGACCTCTTTCCAGCTGTCAACGCCGTTGCTCTCACTTGGTTTAAACTCCATAGTCCCACCTTTATGTCATATGTCTTTCCATGATGTTTGGTTTGTGTGTTTGTTCAACTCCGTCATGATTATAGCATAGTTTCACAAACTTTTGGGGATTTTTTCTAAATTTTCATAAATATTTAACATATTTATCCTTGCGAGCATCAGACTTCAAAAAGGAGATCCGCATAGGTAGGCATCGGCCACGCCTTCTTGTCGACGAGCATCTCAAGTTCGTCCACCGGCTTTCTGAGCGCTTCCATCGCCTCTTTTACGGTATCTTTATAGAAAAATGCTTTTTCCTTTACGCCTTTCACGTTATCCGCCTCTTTTTCCGCATCGATCAATGCCGTGAGCGCTTCCTTTGCGGACTTCAGTCTCACGGACACATCGCTGAGAAGTTGTGCCTGCACGCTCGCGTCGATCCCTGCTTCCCTGACTGCCAGAACAGTGTCGGCCAGAGTGCGTGTGTAGCTCACCACCGAGGGGATGATCTGCTTGCTTGCCATATCGATCATGGTGAGTGCTTCAATGTTGATCGTCTTGACATAGGTCTCATACAAGACCTCCGCTCTGGACTGTAACTCTGTCTCCGTATAGATACCGAACTTTTCAAATAATCTGATCGCTTTGGGTGTGGTGATCGTATCCACAGCTTCTACCATGGAACGGATATTGGGCAGACCTCTCCGCTCAGCCTCTCTCACCCACTCATCGGAATACCCGTCTCCATTGAAAATGATACGCTGGTGCTGTGTCATGTATTCCTTGATCAGATCGTGTACGGCAAGCTCAAAATCTTCAGCACCCTCCAGCCGGTCTGCCGCATCGCAGAAAGCCTCGGCAACGATCGAATTGAGGATTGTGTTCGGGCTGGCGAGAGAATCGGAAGAACCCACCATACGGAACTCAAACTTATTACCCGTAAAAGCAAACGGAGACGTCCTGTTGCGGTCCGTCGCATCCTTCTCAAAATCAGGCAGTGTGGACACACCCGTCTCAAGTTTTCCGCCCTCCTTGCTTGAGACCGCAACCCCGGTCTCAACCAGCTGCCTTACCACATCCTCAAGCTGTTCGCCGAGGAAAATGGATATGATGGCAGGCGGCGCTTCACTCGCACCGAGTCTGTGGTCATTCCCCACATTGGAGGCACTCTGCCGAAGCAGATCCGCATGCGTGTCGACTGCCTTCATGATGCACGCGAGCACGAGCAGAAACTGTATGTTTTCATTGGGTGTCAGACCCGGGTCAAGCATATTCACACCGTTGTCCGTAGTGATGGACCAGTTGTTATGCTTGCCGGAACCGCTCACACCTGCAAAAGGTTTTTCATGCAAAAGACATCTCATGCCATGCTTTCCCGCAACGCGCTTCATCGTCTCCATGATGAGCTGGTTGTGGTCAACCGCAATATTCGCCGTCTCATAGATCGGCGCGAGTTCATGCTGCGCGGGAGCCACCTCATTATGCTGTGTCTTGGCCGTGACACCCAACTTCCAGAGTTCCTGATTAAGGTCATGCATAAACGCACCGACGCGTTCCCTGATAACGCCAAAGTAATGATCCTCCAGTTCCTGTCCCTTCGGAGCCGGTGCGCCAAAGAGTGTGCGTCCCGCAAAGATCAGATCCTCCCTCTGCAGAGCCTTTTTCTCATCCACAAGGAAGTATTCCTGCTCGCCTCCCACGGATGCGGTGACTTTCGTCGCTTCCGTGTTGCCGAACAGCCTGACGATCCGGAGTGCCTGCTCAGACACTGCCTCCATGGAGCGAAGGAGTGGTGTCTTTTTATCAAGCGCATCTCCTGTATAGGAACAGAACGCCGTCGGTATACAAAGGATAGGTCCCGTTGCCGCCTCCTTGATGAATGCGGGTGATGTCATATCCCATGCGGTATATCCTCTTGCCTCGAAGGTGGAACGCAGTCCGCCGGACGGGAAAGAAGAAGCATCCGGTTCTCCCTTGATCAGCTCTTTTCCGGAAAACTCCAGGATCATTCTACCCGTCTCATCCGGATGCGAGACAAAGGAATCATGCTTCTCGGCTGTGATGCCGGTCAGCGGTTGAAACCAGTGCGTATAGTGGGTAACGCCCTTCTCGACGGCCCAATCCTTCATTGCCTTTGCAACAACATCTGCTGCTTCCGGCGACAGCTCTCCGCCCTGATCCATCACTTTTTTGACCTCTTTATACACGTTCTTCGGAAGATACTCCTTCATCTTGCCAAACGAAAACACATTTGAGGCAAACATCGCTTCAACATTGTAAACTTCGTTCATCTTTTTTATTCCTTTCGGTTTGATTTTATGCAATACCAATTCGTGCGTCCGCGCTTATCCGCATTTATCCGCTTTTTACGCGCATCAGATCATAAGACGACGCCTTTCCCGAGAGTGCCGCATAGAGCTGCTGCCTGGGATGCGGCGCATCCGGAACGCGCTCACCGTCCTCATCAAACAGGGCAAGCACCTGCACCTGCAGATTGGTTCCGTCCGGCTTCATCAGCTCGATCGTATCACCGCTCGCAAACTTGTTGCGCTGAGAAAAACGCACCAGGCTCACCGTTCCCTCCGGGATCGATATTTTGGAACGCATCATCTGAGGATCCACCTCCTGCGCGATCCCGAGATATGTATATTCGTTCACATAGGTATTGTTGTCATAGATCTGTGTATTTTCATCCGGTTTTCCGAAATAAAAACCTGTCGTAAACAGGCGGTACGTACACTTGGATATTTCCGCCTCGTACCACGGCATGTTCGCTTCATATTTTTCCCTGCTCTCAAACAGATCATCGATCGCCTTTCGATAGGTCCTCGCCACCGTTGCCACATACAGTGCCGTCTTCATGCGTCCTTCGATCTTAAAGCTGTCGATCCCCGCTTCCACCATCTCGGGGATGTGTCCGATCATGCAAAGATCCTTGGAGTTGAAGATGTAGGTGCCTCTCTCATTCTCATAGATCGGCATGTATTCTCCCGGCCGCGTTTCCTCCACCACGGAATATTTCCAGCGGCATGGATGCGTACATTCGCCGCGGTTGGCATCCCTCCCGACAAAATAATTGCTCAGAAGGCATCTTCCGGAATAGGATATACACATAGCTCCGTGGATAAAACTCTCGATCTCCATATCCTGCGGGATCTTTTCCCGGATCTGACGGATCTCCGCAAGTGAGAGTTCCCTGGCCGTCACGACACGCCGGATCCCCTGTGCGTACCAGAACAGGAACGTCTGATAGTTCGTATTGTTGGCCTGCGTGCTGATATGGATGTCTATCTCGGGACACTCTTGCTGCGCAAGCATGACCATGCCGGGATCCGCAATGATGAGTGCATCCGGCTTAATGTCTCTCAGTTGCCGGAAGTATTCCCTCGCCCCGTCTAAGTCCGCATTGTGCGCCAGAATATTGGCGGTCACATGCACTTTCACCCCATGTTCATGGGCAAAAGCGATCCCCTCCGCCATCTCTTCCAATGTAAAATTCTTCGCCTTGGCACGCAGTCCGAACGCCTCACCACCGATGTACACGGCATCTGCGCCGAAGATCACGGCGGTCTTTAGCACTTCCAGACTGCTGGCCGGAATAAGCAACTCCGGTTTCTTCATACTCTCTCTCTTTCTGTCACGTTTCTTTCTTTACCGATATGGTAATGCCATCCCCGAGCGGTACGATCGAAGTCTCAAGCAAAGGATGATTCTTGAGGGTGTAGAGATACTCTCTCATACGCGTATGGATGGTGCGGTTTCTTCTGGTGATCACGTAGTGGGATTCGATGATATCCCCGTCTTGCAGGACGTTGTCGGAGATCAGGACGCCTCCCATCCGCAAAAGGCGCAGGACATCCGGCAGATAATGAATATACTGCCCCTTTGCCGCATCCATAAAAATAAAGTCAAAGCGACCTGTCAACTGAGGCAAAAGCTTTGCCGCATCCCCCTCCAAAAGGGTGATCCGCTCGCTTTGCCCGAAACGGATGAAATTCTCCCGCGCAAGCGGTATCCGCTTTTCATAATTCTCAATGGTTGTGATATGACAATCCACAGGTGCATATTGCGCCATCAGTAACGCAGAAAAACCGATGGCAGTCCCCACCTCGAGAATCTGCTTCGGTTTATTCATCACCATCATCATCTTCAGAAAGCTCTGCATCTCCTTGCGTATGATCGGAACATCCGATCGAAGCGCCTCCTGCTCAAGCTCATCGAGCAGCTCCCCGTTTCCCCGCTCGAGAGAATTGATATAGGAGCGGAATCTCTCATCAACTATCACTGTCCTCTTCCTCTTCTTCGCTCAGTCCCGCAAGCTGCAGTATGATATCGGAAGCATGCATGGATGTATTCATCTCATAAACTCCCGGTTTCCAGTCATTTTTATGATCCGAGAGCAGGATCTGTACATAAAAGACCTGTGCGCTGTGCACAATGCCCTTGTCCTCGAGAACCTTCGCCATATCCCATCTGCTTGCCCCCTCGGCGATCGTCACGGTCTTGTCGATACCCGGCGAGAGTTCCGCCGGTATATCCGCAAAGACCTCATATCCGAAGCTGTAGGAAAACACTGCCAGACGGTAAACGAGCATGATCATGACCACCGTTATGAACAGCCGGAACAGCATTCCGAATATTGCAGAAATAATCTGTGTTATGCGCATAGTAAATCCCTCAATCTCATTCGTAATCCGAAAACAGTGATTCCATCAAATATTCCCGGAGTTCCTGAATGAATTTGTAATACTCGTGTTCCGCCACAAGAAAATCAAAAGCAACCTGATCGCTGCAGATATCCTCCCACTCCTTTGCCATGCGGTCGGACGCCTCGTATATCTGATCCGCATCCGCCACCTGCATGAAATGATAATATCGCATGCGCCAGTCATCCACGCGTTCCTTCAATTTAGGATCCCGATCCAGAAGCTGTTTTTGATGTTCAAAGTTTTTGCACACGTCAATCTCTTTGATGGAATTCATGATCTGATCCAGTGTCGGCTTGATCTGCTCAAATGCCGATTTGGTTTGATCCATACTGATCCCTCACATTTCATTAGACCTCCATGATGATCGGAAGGATCATTGGACGTCTCTTTGTTTTTTTCCAGACAAAATCGCCAGCTGTATCTTTTACGACTGTCTTTATCTTGCCCCAGTCAGTGATCTTTTTATCCATACAGTCTTCCAAAGCATCCTGCAAAAGCTGTCGTACCTCATCGAGGAGTTCATCCGATTCCTTGACATACACGAAACCTCTCGAGACGATCTCGGGTCCCGCAACGATGAGATTGTTGTGGGAATCAAGGCCGATCACAACGATAAGGATACCGTCCTCCGCGAGTCTTTGGCGATCTCTGAGCACGACATTTCCCACGTCACCGACGCCGAGTCCATCCACAAAGATATCGCCCACCGGAACTTTTCCGGTCACCTCTGCGGACTCATCATCAAGCTCCAGTACGTCTCCGGACTGCAGGATAAAGATATTGCTTTTCTGATAACCGAGCTCGCGCACCAGAGATGCCTGTGCCTTCAGATGCCGATACTCTCCATGCACCGGAATCGCATATTTCGGTTTCACCAAAGAGTAGATCAGCTTGATCTCCTCACGGCAGGCATGTCCGGACACATGTGCATCCTGAAAAATGACATCTGCCCCTTTTGCATACAGCTCATTGATGACCTTCGAGACAGCCTTCTCATTACCGGGAATCGGATTGGAGGAAAAGATCACTGTGTCGAGAGGACCGATCGTCACCTTTTTGTGCATGCCGGTCGCCATACGGCTCAATGCCGCCATACTCTCTCCCTGACTTCCCGTGGTGATCAGGACCGTCTTTTCATCGGGATAGTTTTTCAGCTGTTCGATATCGATCAGCGTGTTATCCGGTATATTTAAATAGCCGAGGGAGGATGCGGTCTCGATGATGCTCACCATGCTGCGTCCTTCCACAACCACCTTTCTTCCAAACTTGTATGCGGAATTGATGATCTGCCTTACACGGTCTACATTCGACGCAAACGTGGCAATGATGATCCTGGTATTCTTATGATCCGTAAAAATATGATCAAAGGCAACGCCAACCGTTCTCTCCGATGCCGTAAAGCCCGGGCGTTCCGCATTGGTACTGTCGCACATGAGTGCGAGCACACCCTTTTTGCCGATCTCTCCGAATCTCTGCAGATCGATGGAATCCCCGAATACCGGGGTGTAATCCACCTTAAAGTCACCTGTGTGAACCACGATTCCCGCCGGTGAATAGATCGCCAGCGCAGCCGCATCTACGATGCTGTGGTTTGTCTTGATAAACTCGATCCGGAACTGCCCAAGATTGATGTGCTGTCCGAATTTTACCACTTTCTTCTTGACCAGACGCTCCATCCCGTGTTCCTTGAGTTTGTTGTCGATGATCCCCATTGTCAGCTTTGTCGCATAGATCGGCACAGGGATATCCCTGAGTACATAGGGGAGAGCCCCGATATGGTCCTCATGTCCGTGTGTGATCACAAAGGCTTTGACCTTCTCCAGATTATCCCGCAGATACGTGACATCCGGTATGACAAGATCGATACCCAGCATATCATCCTCCGGGAAAGAAAGACCGCAGTCTACCACAACAATACAGTCTTCATACTCGAAGGCTGTAATGTTCATTCCTATTTGTTCCAGTCCGCCAAGCGGTATGATCTTTAACCTGGAACTGTTTGTTTTTTCTTTTTTCAAGCAATTTTCCTCCATATTCTCTTTGACACAACCGCTCACCCTGCACCGTGCAAGGCACTATTTCGTTATGTCTACATCTTCTAACATGTTGGAAAACACACCGCCGACCGCATCCAGTTCTTCATCGCCATCCACGATCTGATAGAGGCTCTCTGCCTCATTGTCTCCGGAAAGATCCTTCAGGATCAGGGCTTGTCCGTCGCCCTCCGGTTCGTCTGTCACCAGAAGATATCCGATGCCGCCGATTCTCGTCTGTTCCAACACATAAAAAAATACGGTTTCCCCGTCATCTGTACGAAATTCAATCTTCTCCAATTATTCCACCAAACTTCCTGCACTTTTCGCCTGTTTCCAACTGTTCTTTATTTGCCGCGTGTCACTCTTTGCCCTTGCCCGCACACGCATCGAGATACTCCTGCAGAATAATGGACGCAGCCACCGCGTCCAGATAAGTCTTGCGCTGGGCACGCCGCACCCCTGACTCGGCCAGGATCTCATCCGCAGCCACGGTCGTAAGTCTCTCATCCCACAGGATAACCTCAACCCCGGTGCGTCTCTCGATCATCTCCTTAAACTGCATCGTCTTTTCCACGCGTTCTCCGCATGTATCATCCATGTTCCGGGGAAGCCCCAGCACAATCTTCCCGACCTCGTACTCCACGATCAGTTCCTCTATGCGCGCAAGTGTCCTGCGCAGCTTATTCTCT
>JAGBQU010000137.1 GCA_017632755.1 Lachnospiraceae bacterium | reverse complement strand
CGGAGAAAGCAGCAAGAGGATAAGTAACGCGGATTTTCTATTGTTTTGCGAGGAGCAAATAAAGGAGCGATTCCGCAGACGCGGAGCGGCGAGGACCAGCGACGTATTTGACTCCTCGCAAAAAGGCAATAAAAAATCCTCACGTTGATCTACCATTGGGGATGATATGGCCAAAGCGTGAGGATGAGGATAATAGTATTGCCATCGATATTGAAGCTACGGTGACAAGAATCATTGTAGTGTACAAAAGACTTTTTTTCAATTAGAATAGTCCTTGATACTATAACAATCTTCCGAAAGAATGGTTTTTGGTAAAATGTTAAATTCTCTTGAATATTCGCTAAACATGGAGTTTGAAGACATCGATTATCCTGTCACGATCCGCCGTGAGCGCCTTTCCGCCTTCCCGAACTATGCGCAGGAGAGCCACTGGCACGATGATGTGGAATTCCTTTCCATCCTGAGCGGCAGGATGAAGTGTACCATCAATGGTGAGTCCGTCGAGCTTTCCCAGGACGAGGGTGTCTTTATCAATTCGCGCCAGATGCATGTGGTCCACTCCGATACGCGGACAGACTGTGATTATGTCGTCGTCCGTTTCCATCCGCTGCTTCTCTGCGCGACGAAAAACATCGAGAGCCGGTTCGTGCTCCCGGTCATCGAGAATCCGGATTTTCCATATGCGGTTTTGAGCCCGGAGATCGAGTGGCAAAGGAGTGTCCTTGACTCGATTCTTCGTATATACTATATGAGACATGAGACGACGCTAGCGCTCGGCGCGCAGGGGGAGTTTTTCCATATATGGGAGCAGATCTTCCGTCATAATGCAAAAGCACCTGCAAAGGTCCGTGAGAGCACACCGCAGCTCAGCCAGCTGAAGGACATGATCAATTTTATCTCGCTGAACTATCAGCGGAAGATCTCACTGGAAGATATCCGGATGGCGGGGAATATCGGTAAGACCAGCTGCTGTCTGATCTTCCAGAAGTACCTGAACCAGACGCCGAATACGTACCTGACGGTGTTCCGCCTGAGAAAAGGCGCGGATCTCCTGGTCAAAACAGATAAGGCGATCGTGGAGATATCGGAAGAAGTAGGATTTTCCGGGGCGAGTTATTTTGCCGAGGCATTTAAAAAACACATGGGTGAGATGCCGAGTGAATACCGGAAGAAACGCCGGGTCATGAGTGAGTGAGGAGAGAAAATGAGCGATTGCGAGAGATGCTCGAATTACGAATACGATGAGACGCTCGGAGAGTATTTCTGCGAAGCGCCGATCGATCAGGATGCCTGGGAGCGGATGCTCGAGGGCGGACAGAAGTCGTGCCCGTACTACATCGAGGACGGCGAATATAAGACAGTAAATAAGCAGATCTGACGTGCCCGGATCCGGGTGCCGAAGAAGGACCGGATGCAGCACCGGTCCTGTGAAAAAGGGGAGTTATGAAAAAGAAGTATAGGGAAATATTCCGTGAATTTAAGCCGTACCGGCTGGAGTTTATCCTGGGTCCGGCAGCGAAACTTTTCGAGGCGATCCTCGAGCTGTTCCTGCCGATCCTGATGGGAAAGATCGTCGATACCGGCTTTTCTTCTGAGAGCAAAGGATTTATCGTCCGGAAAGCGCTTCTGATGTTCGGCATGGCGGCGATGGGACTTGCTGCCGCGGCGGTGTGCCAGTACTGTGCGGCACGGGCCTGCTCCGGCGTGGGCGCGCGGCTTCGTGACCGTCTCCTGACGAAGGTCAATTCCCTGTCTGTCGCACAGCAGGAAAGGTGCGGCGTTTCTTTTCTGAATGTTGCGATGACCTCGGACGTCAATCAGGTCAGCACCGGTGTATCGATGTTTATCCGACTGGTATTCCGT
>JAGBQU010000136.1 GCA_017632755.1 Lachnospiraceae bacterium | reverse complement strand
TACAATGAAATAAAGATCAGTTTGCCGTATTTCGGGAGGAATTATGGAAAAAAAGATATTGGTGACCGGCAGCGATGAAAGGCAGAAGTATCTCGCGGGAGCACTTTTGCGGTTGGGAGCTACAGTTTGCTATACACAGCCGGATGATCCGGGGTTTGCCGCATCCGTCGGATCGTGTGAGATCCTTGCCATCCCTGTCGCTGCGAAGAGGGAATTGACGGATATACTGGCTTTTCACATCAAGGGAGGACAACGGGTCTATGGCAGCGTATTTCCCAAGGAGTTTGCCCGGCAATGTGAGCGGGAAGGGATTATTTTAGTGGATTATATGAAAGATGACACTGTTGCCATTCAAAATGCGGTCGCAACTGCGGAAGGGGCGATCGCAGAGGC
Organism: Lachnospiraceae bacterium; assembly: GCA_017632755.1. The sequence goes on along the minus strand of JAGBQU010000136.1, from coordinate 3,489 downwards.
GATCATTGCAAGTAAGATCAATCTGCACAGGAGCCGGTGCTTGCTTGTAGGCTTCGGAAAATGCGCGGAAATACTGGCAGATAAGTTAAAGGGGTTAAAATGTGACGTTTGTGTCATGGCTAGAAGCGATGCTGCATTGGCACGCGCGTCGGCATATGGATATCGTGTCAATACATTTGAGGAGGCAAAAGAGTGTACCGACGGCGTGGATTTTGTATTTAACACCGTGCCGGCACCTGTGATCGGAAGAAAGATACTGTCTTGCCTTCCAAAGCATAGCATCGTCATTGATATCGCTTCTGCGCCGGGCGGTGTTGATCTGGCGGTCTGCAGCGAGCTTGGGATACAGGCAGATCGATTTCCCGGGCTGCCTGCACGGTATGCGCCGAAAACCTCAGGCGATATCTTGGCTAAGGCAATCCTAAAATGGGAAAATGAGAGTTTTTCAGAAAAAGATGAGAAAGGGAGCTTGGATGAATGAAAATGATAAATGGGCTTACCGTGGGATGGGCCATCACAGGCTCATTTTGTACTTTTGAGAAAATAAAGGAGCAAATGCGGAGGCTGGCAGAGCAGGGAGCCGTCATCATACCGATCTTCTCCTACAACACAGCTTCGATGGATTCGCGTTTTACAAAGGCAGAGGACTTTGTTCGTCAGATCGAGACGATCGCCGGAAGAAAGGGGATCTACACGATCCCCGAGGCCGAACCGATTGGACCCTCCTCTATGTTGGATGTCCTGTTGATCTCGCCATGTACGGGAAATACCTTGGCTAAATTCTGTAACGGGATCACCGATACTCCTGTTTTGATGGCAGCCAAGGCGCATATTCGAAACGAAAAGCCGGTTGTTCTCTCCGTCTCGAGCAATGACAGCCTTGGCATGAACTTTAAAAACATCGGTCAGCTGATGAATATGAAACACATTTTCTTCGTGCCGTTCGGACAGGATGATCACATCAAAAAACCGACATCCATGATCGCACATGTGGATCTGATCGAGGAGACGATCCTTGCAGCGATGGAGGGCAGGCAGTTGCAGCCCGTCATCCGGGAATATTCACACTGACATGGTATTCACACAGCCAGAAATGTATTTGTAACAGATAGGCGATCATCTGCGGCCCGGCCATCAGTTGGCCATACCAGGGACGGCCGTAATCCTTTGGAGCGTCAAGAAATGCTTCCACAGCTTTATGATCCAAAAGGGGATAAAGTGGACTTGAGGGGGTGATCTCATCCCGGAATCGATCCACAAGAAGCTTCTCATAGGTTGGATGATAGGTCTTCGGATAGGGAGATTTTTGCCGTGAAAGGATGCTTTCCGGTAAAAATGGCCGCGCCGCCTGTCTGAGAAGATGCTTTACCGTTCCGTCCCTGGATTTCATCTCCCAAGGTACGTTGAAGACATAGGAAAGAAGCTGTTTATCCGCAAAGGGCACGCGTGCCTCCAGTCCGCAGTGCATGCTGGTTCGATCCATGCGGTTTAAAAGCGTTTGCATGAAATAGCGGATATTCAGATATGCAATGTGACGCCTGCCTGTTTCCGTTTCGTTTTCCCAAGGAAGGATTTCCGTCTCTGCAACACACAACCGGTAGGCGTCTTGTACATATTCGTCCATACGCAGCTTTTCCGTCAGCGCTTTGTCAAGGAGCATTTTGCGCGGGGAAAGATCCGGTGTCCACGGAAAGGTCCGGGCATGTAAGAGAGATTCCTTGTGAAACCACGGATATCCGCCGAATATTTCATCTGCACATTCGCCGGTCAGGACGACTTTGTGCGTTTTCCCAACCTGCTTACAAAAAAAGAGCAGAGATGCGTCGATATCAGCCATACATGGCAGGTCATGTGCGCGCACGGATTCCTGCAGAAGATCTGCCTGCTGAAGAGTGCTGCACTCGAGATAGTGATGACAGCTGCCCAGATAACGAACCATTTCATCCACATATGTGCGATCCCGGGAGGGCTGAAAGGCATTGGGAGAAAAATATTCATCATTTCCCGTAAAGTCAAAAGAAAAGGTGTGAAGTGTCTTCCCCTGCTTTTGCAGCTCTGAGGCCAGTATGGAAGAAACCAGACTGCTGTCGATGCCGCCTGAGAGAAAGGTGCAGATCTCAACATCGGATACCATCTGGCGTCGGATGGCATCGGAAAGCAGGTTGCGCGTTTTCTCCACCGTTGCCTCGTATCCATCGGTATGTGGGCCGCTGTGAAGGAAAAAGTAGGTGCTGTCTCTTAACCCAAAACGGTTGTAGATCAGATAATGACCGGGCTTCAACTCTTTTATGTCAACAAAAACCGCATTCCCCGGACTCCGTGCAGGCCCAAGCGCAAAAATTTCGTTTAATCCGTCAGCCGACACTTTTGGTGTTATGCCCGGAAAGCAGAAAATTGCCTTGATCTCGGAAGCAAAGACAAGTGTGTCGTTAAAGAGACCGTAGAAAAGCGGTTTGATACCGAATGGGTCACGGTAGAGGTAAATTGTTTCGTGACGGCTGTTATATATTGCAAAAGAATAGATGCCATCCAGTTTTTTGACAAAATCCGGACCGTATTCCAGATAACATTCGAGTATAACCTCTGTGTCAGAAGATGTCAAAAAGGTATGATTCAATGAAATTAATTCTTCCTTTAACTCTTTGTAATTATAGATCTCTCCGTTAAATATGACATGGAACATATGCCCGGAATATTCTTTTGTCATGGGCTGTGAACCCGTGTCCAGATCGATGATGGATAGCCTGGTATGTGCCAAACCACATCTTTTTGTTAACATAATGCCATTTTCGTCCGGACCCCGGTGGCTGAGTGTCTGGTTCATATTGCCAAGGATTGCCCGATAAAGATTTTCGGAAGTCGTATAATCGTTCTCCGGGTGAAAAAAACCTGCGATGCCACACATCGTTACGCCTCACTTGCTATGTTTTTTATATGCATATGTACATAGTCTTGCATTTATTCCGGGGCGTGTTAAAATGAAACTATCTCGCCGCTTTACAGATCGTATGATATGGGGAAGAGGTCTAAAGCCGAATTGTGCCAGCACAAACGAGGGTCTGATCCCGGCAGAATATCTTGTGCCCCAAACATCATAGTATACAGATAATGACAGGCGATTTCTATGTATATGATATGTGAAAAATACAGATACATAGCAGGTGATATGACGACCGGAAAGGATTTCAGATGACAAAACAGATCGTGGTGGGAATACTTGCGCATGTGGATGCCGGGAAGACAACCTTATCGGAGGCCATGTTGTATCAAAGCGGCGCCATCCGCAAATGGGGAAGAGTAGACAACAGGGATACGTTCCTCGATACGGATGCAAGGGAGCGCAGCAGAGGGATCACGATCTTTTCCAAACAGGCACGCATGCAATATGAAAATATGGCTGTTACGCTTTTGGACACGCCCGGTCATGTGGATTTTTCGGCAGAGATGGAGCGAACGCTCCGTGTGCTCGATTATGCGATTCTTGTTGTC
>JAGBQU010000135.1 GCA_017632755.1 Lachnospiraceae bacterium | reverse complement strand
CGGCGGTTGAATACCAAAAAGAAGCTCGTCTACACGGCGAGAGTGAAGCGGATGATTGCCACCATAGTCATTCTCGTGGCAGCCGCGGTGGCGCTGACGATTGTGTTTGCGGGAATAAAGCCTATGTCAGGGGTATGCATTCTTCTGGTGTCTGTGCAATTGTTTATGAATATCATGGCCAATGTGATCAATCATCCGATCGAGGCGAGCATCCAGCGGTTTTATATCAATGATGCAAAGCGCAGGCTACGGGAAATGCCGGATCTGAAAGTCATCGGCGTGACCGGAAGCTATGGAAAGACCAGTGTGAAATTTTATCTGCAGACCTTATTGCAGAGTAAGTACAACGTGTTGGTGACTCCCGGGAATTTTAATACGCCGCTGGGGGTTACGAGAACGGTTCGGGAACATTTGAAGCCGACCCATGAGATCTTTATCTGTGAGATGGGAGCGCGGCGTGTGGGAGAGATCAGGGAAGTCTGCGACATCGCGCATCCGGATCTTGGGATCATAACGTCTGTGGGACCGCAGCATCTGGAAACCTTTTTCAGCATGGAAAATATCCAAAAGACCAAGTTTGAGCTTGCGGATGCGCTTCCCGAAGGAGGCACGATTTTCCTAAACGGTGACAATGCATATATTCAGCAAAAGGCAGCAGAGTATGCCAATAAAACCTTTTATTATTCCGAGAAGGAAGGGGAAGGATATTGCGCAAAGGATGTTTCCGTTTCGCAGTTTGGAACGGAGTTTACGGTAGTGACGCCGGGCGGTGAATCCGAAAGATTTCAGATGCGCCTGATCGGCGCGCATAACGTGATCAATGTTGTAGGTGCGATCGCGGTTGCGCATACACTGGGTATGTCACTTTCTCAGCTGCGGATCCCCGTACGGCGGATACAGCCGGTACAGCACCGGATGGAGATGAAAGAGCATGGGCTCGTGACGATCATCGACGATGCCTACAATTCCAATCCGGTCGGCTCGAAAGCCGCGGTCGAAACGCTTGCCATGTTTGACGGTATCCGGATACTTATCACACCCGGCATGGTCGAACTGGGAGATATGCAGGAGGAGTACAATTATAAGCTCGGAACTTATGCGGCCGATTGTTGCGACTACATCCTTCTTGTCGGAAGAAAACATACGAAGCCGATCGGAGAAGGGGTTTTGGCGAAGGGATTTCCCGCTGAGAAATGTCTTGTTTTTGACAAGCTTGAGGAAGCTGTCTCATATGCATATGCGATCAAAGGGCAGGGGCACAAGTACATTCTCCTGGAGAATGATCTGCCTGACAATTATTAGGAGGTAGGAAAGGTGAAAACGAAGGTAGCTGTTTTGTTTGGTGGAAAAAGTGTTGAGCACGAGGTGTCTGTTATTTCCGGTATTCAGGCGATCATGAGTATGGATACGGATAAGTATGAGGTGATACCGGTGTATATGACAAAGCAAAACGATATGTATATTGGTGATGAGATCGGAAAGATAGAAGCCTACAAGGACATCGATGCCCTTCTTGCAGGATCGCAGAGGGTGATCATGATCCGTGAGGGTGAAAAGGTGCAGCTTGTGCAGTATCCCATGAAAAAACTCGGCAAAAATACGGTGCTGGATATCGATGTCGCGTTTCCCGTGGTTCATGGAACGAATGTGGAAGACGGAGCGCTGCAGGGATATCTCAAGACGCTGGGCATTCCTTTTGTGGGGTGTGATGTGACTGCGTCCGCCATTGGTATGGATAAATTCATCATGAAACAGGTGTTAAAGGAAGCTGATGTTCCAATCCTGGATGCGAAGCTGTTTACGTTATCGGATTATGCACAGATGGACGAGATCCTTGATACCGTGGAAAAAAACCTGGGCTATCCTGTGATTGTAAAGCCCGTGAATCTGGGCTCCAGTGTCGGGATCAGTGTCGCAAAATCGAGGATCGAGCTGGCTAATTCGATCGACGATGCATTCCGTTATGCGACCAAGGTGCTTGTAGAGCATGCGATCACACAGCTTCGTGAGATCAACTGTGCGGTGCTCGGCGATGAGAACGATGCGGAGGCTTCCGAATGCGAAGAACCGCTTCACACAAAAGATATTCTCAGTTATGAGGATAAGTATGTCAGCAACTCCAAGAGCGGCGGCTCCAAGGGAATGGCGAGCGTATCGCGCAAGATCCCGGCACAGCTGACGCCCGAAAAGCGTGAGGAAGTCAGAACGCTTGCGGTCAGGGCATTTAAGGCATTGGGATGCAATGGTGTATCCCGGATCGATTTTATGATCGACGAGGAAAACGGCAAGCTGTATTTTAATGAGATCAATACCATTCCGGGTTCTCTTGCATTCTATTTATGGGAGCCGATCGGTGTACCCTACAGGGAATTGCTCGATCGGATGATCCGTCTCGCATTAAAGCGACAGAGAACGGAGGAGAATCTGACATTTACGTTTGATACAAATATTTTAAATTCCGCCAGTTTTGGAGGCGCGAAGGCAGCGAAGCGCTGATATCCGGCCAATGCATGATTGCACGGCGATCGCAGGTTCAGTTTCAAATGAACACTGGAAACCTTGCAAAATATATGCTAAACTTGAGAGGATCAAAATGACGCAAAGGAGCAGATATTTATGTG
>JAGBQU010000134.1 GCA_017632755.1 Lachnospiraceae bacterium | reverse complement strand
CGCCGAGGCATATTTGGCGATGACATCAAAGCCGGTTGCGAGCACGTAGAGATTGCCGCCATCCCGATATTCGATCTTCATATAATCCTTGACGACGTGATCCACTTCGATCTTTTCGATCCCCTTATAGATTCCAAGTCCATGGCTCTCATGCACCACATAGTCGCCGACCTTCAGATCGGTAAAATCCTGTATCTTGCGGCCTTCATACTGCTTTTTCCTCTTCTTTTTGGTCTTGCGGCTGCCGAAGATATCGCTCTCCGAGATCATTGCCGTGCGAATGAGCGGATACTCAAAACCGCCGGAAAGATTTCCGTAGGCAAGCATGATCTCCCCCTGCTCAATCTTCCGGTCAAAATCCTCGCTGTAGAACGCGGCAAAGCCCTCGTCCAAAAGATCGCCCGCCAGACGTTTCGCTCTTGTGCGGGAAGCGCATAAAAGCAGAATGGAATACTTATTCTTCTTATATTTATTTAAGTCCTTCTTCAGCTCCTCGAAGCTGTTGTTGTAGGAAGTGATCGCCCGCACATGCATGTGAAAGTTCTGCTCGATCGGCAGACGGGGTATTTTGGCTTCCAGCGTGGAAAGCACTGCAAGCGGAAACTGCGCCAGCTTCGCGTATACTTCTTCCCTCCGGATGAGCACATCCGCCTGTCCGGCCAGCGCAAGGCCTTTCTCCATGCGGTGCATCATGCTCTCGCGAAATTCCAGCTCGACCACACCGGCCCGCTCCTCGATGCGAAGCGGTTCATCCAGGATAAAGATCGTACTGCGCGGATCAAAGAAATCCGAAAAACCGACGAGTTGCCCATAGAAATAACGGATGTAGCTCTCCAGATTCGCCATGACTCCAAACTCCGTCATCTGTTCGCGCAGCATCTCATACTGCTGTCTGATCCTCGCGGCTTCCTCTGTTTTAAACTCCGCGCGCAGTTTCTCATAGATCTTCTTTGTCTCCGTCTCGATCCTGCCAAGTCCCTTTTCCATATCCTCCACGGAGAGCACAAACTCCGTCGCGGGGAAGATCATGCTATCATCCAGCTCCTCGATGGATCTTTGGCTGAGCACGTCAAAGCTGCGGATGGATTCGACCTCATCCCCCCACAGCTCGATCCGGATCGGATTGTCCTTTGTCACGTCAAAAATATCCACAATGCCGCCACGGATGGAAAACTGCCCTCTACCCTCGACCTGGGCACACTTTTCGTAGCCGATCTTTACGAGATCCTCCGCCAGCTTCGTCTCGTCCAATGTGACCGTATTGTCGATGAATATCTGATTTTCATCATAGACAGAAAGCGGCACGCAGGGTGACATGAGGGCATCAAAGGTCGTCACGATCGTGATCGGCTCACCCTCCAGGATCCTTCGGTAGATCGCAAGACGCTCTGCCGTCAAGTCATTGCCATGGATGTCTGCCTGAAAAAAGATCATATCCTTTGCCGCCATCAGAATGACATCCTTGTCATAAAGCTTGTAATCCTCGTAGAGCTCCTTGGCCTTCATCGCATCATAAGTGACGATGATCCGGTTTCGGTAACCATCGCCAAGTCCGTATGCCATATGCAGTTTCTGCGCCGCGATACACCCGCCAAGTGCCACGGCTTTTCCCTTTTGCAGCAATTCTTTGGCCTGGGCAAACTCCGAAAGTTCCCTCAGGCTATGCATAAATGTTTCCACGGATTCCCTCTCTTTATTCTACTCATCTATAGGTAATTGCGAAACGCAGATGATAGCAACTTTCGATTGTGCTGATTGTACGAATTCCACTGCAGGCACGCTTTCGCTACATGCTCGCTCGTAGCGGTACATAAGGCACCCTGATACGGTGCCTAAGTACCGACGGCTCACAAGTACCTGCATTAGGAATTGTACAATCAGCACAATCTGAACTTCATAAACAGGCGTTTCGCAATTACCTATTCTACTCATCTAATTAAAGCGGTTCATCGCCACATCGATCCCATCCGTTATCATCATCTCCACCGCATCGGCTGCGCGCCTTAGAGCATCCTCCAGCACGGGGATCTCCTCCTTGGAAAAATGCCCCAGCACATAGTCCGCAAGGTCGTACCCCTTCGGCTTTTCCCCGACACCGATCTTGACACGCCAAAAGACATCGTGCCCGAGATGAGCGATGATATTCTTGATCCCATTGTGTCCGCCGGGACTGCCTTTTTTGCGCAGACGGATCTTGCCGGGTTCTAAACTGACATCATCGTAGAGCACGATCAATTCGCTCTCTTCATCCACCTTGTAATAGTCTACAAGCTCCCTGACACTCTCTCCGCTCAGATTCATGAATGTCACCGGTTTAGCCAGTATCACCTTCTGCCCCCCGATCACACCCTTGCCGATCAGAGCCTTGTGCTTGCTCGTCGTCACATCGATCTGATATTTTTTTGCTATGGCATCGATCGCCATGAAACCGATATTATGTCTTGTACCGACATACTCTCTTTTGGGATTTCCCAGTCCTACCAACAGGATCATCTGATCACTCCAGTCCTCATTATTCCTTAAAAACGTATCCATCTGTCAAACAGTATGTATTATTGTACTTCATTTCCTTCGGAATGAAAAGAGAAAACGAAAAGGACGCACATTTTCGTGCGTCCTCCATAAACTCAACCTACCCCCATAGCTTTGAGCTCTCTTAAGAAATCACCGCATTCTCCTCCTCGAAATCAGGCTGCTTTAACACTTCTTCATAAGCATTCAGGATCGTGGTCTGGATCATATCGCGTGTACCGGAGTTGATCGGATGTGCGATATCACGGAACTCACCATCTGAAGCTTTTTTGCTCGGCATGGCGATAAACAATCCCTTATCGCCCTCGATCACCTTGATATCATGTACCACGAAGACATCGTCAAACGTGATGGAAACCACCGCTTTCATCTTGCCTTCCTTTGTGATTTTGCGTACGCGTACATCTGTAATCTGCATAAGTATTCCCCCCGTTGTGTAATGTAAGATGGTTTCGTGCAACCATCTGCGTAATCCTGCATTAGATCACATATCTCTCATTCTTCTCAATGACAACCTCGATCT
>JAGBQU010000133.1 GCA_017632755.1 Lachnospiraceae bacterium | reverse complement strand
TACCTCATCCTCATCCTTCCAGTCCTTAACATTTTCAGCAATGTCATCCGCGCGGAAGGGCTGCCCCAAAAAGCCATGCTTGGCATGATCATCGGAAACATGACGAACATCATTCTCGACCCGATCATGATTCTCGCACTGGGCTGGGATGTGTCCGGAGCAGCAATCGCAACCGTGCTGGGCAATATCGTTGCTGCAATCTTTTATCTGAGCCATCTTCTGTCCGGCAAGTCCCTTCTGTCCATTCTTCCCAGGGACTACCGCATCAGAGATGGCGTCGCCACAGGGGTTTTCGCGATCGGGATTCCCGCTTCCTTCAACAGCATTCTGATGAGCGCATCCAATATCATTATTAACAATAAGATGATGAAATTCGGCGATATGGCCGTGGCGGGCCTCGGCGTTGCCATGAAAGTGAATATGATCGTTGTGATGCTTTTGATCGGTCTGGGCAATGGCATTCAGCCGCTTTTGGGCTATTGCTACGGAGCCGGAAACCGCAAACGCTATCTGGCTGTCCTGAAATTTTCTATGGCTCTCGCCTTTGGGCTGAGCTTCATCATGACCATCATCTGCTATGCCGGAGCCGGTCCGCTTGTCAAAGCCTTTTTGGAGGATCCGGATGCCTTTTCTTTCGGCATGAGCTTTGCGAGAATATACATTTACTCCGGACCCGTGATCGGGATCCTGTTTGTACTTATGAATGCGATCCAGTCTACCGGCGCAGCACTGCCCGCTTTGCTTTTGTCCGTCAGCAGACAAGGTCTTTTGTATCTGCCGATCCTATACATCATGAGTGCAATCTTCCATGCGCCCCGTGCACTGGCTGCCACGCAGCCGATCACAGACTATCTGTCGGTTATGCTGGCTGCAATCCTGTTTCTCGCCACCTACAACCGCTATATCAAACACATTCAGCCGGTACAGGAATAAAATCTCTTTTTATTCCTTCCCGGCTTGTACTTATCCCTAATTTTCATTCATCTTGGCAAGCTTAGCCGCCTGATCCGCCGCAATGAGATTGTCGATGATCTCCTGCAGATCCCCGTTCATGACCGCACCAAGCGTATAAAGCGTCAATTTGATCCGATGATCCGTGACGCGTCCCTGCGGGAAATTGTAGGTTCTGATCTTCTCGGAACGATCGCCCGTTCCCACCTGGCTTCTTCGCAATTCCGATTCCGCATCATGTTTCTTTTGCAGTTCCAGATCGTAAAGCTTTGCACGAAGCAGGGCAAATGCCTTTGCCTTGTTCTGTATCTGGGATTTTTCCGTCTGAGAGTAGATGACGATCCCAGTTGGCATATGGGTCAGGCGCACGGCCGAATCCGTTGTGTTGACACACTGCCCGCCGGAACCGGAAGCCCTCATGACATCGATTCGGATATCTTTCTCGTCGATCTGCACATCGACCTCCTCCGCCTCAGGCATCACAGCAACCGTGATCGTGGATGTGTGGATACGGCCGCCGGATTCCGTCTCCGGTATACGCTGTACGCGGTGCACCCCGCTCTCGTACTTCATAACCGAGTATGCCCCCTGTCCGGAAATCATGAACGTCACGGATTTCATGCCACCGATCCCAATCTCCTCCGACTCGATCAGTTCCACCTTCCAGCGTCTGCTCTCTGCATAATGCACATACATACGGTAGATTTCTGCCGCAAACAGCGCAGCTTCGTCACCGCCCGCACCCGCGCGGATCTCGACCATGACATTCTTTTCATCGTTGGGATCCTTGGGAAGGAGCAGGATCTTAAGCTGTTTTTCCAGTTCCTCGATCCGGGCCTTGGCATCCGCCATCTCTTCCTTGAGCATCTCGCGCATGTCCTCATCGGATTCCTCCTCGAGCATGGAAAGACTCTCCTCCACGGTTTCCTTACACTTTTTATACTCCTTATAAGCCTCGATGATCGGCGTCAAATCGCTCTGTTCCTTCATCAGTTCACGGAAACGATTCTGGTCGTTCGCCACGCCGGGCTCACTCAGCTCACCCATGATCTCCTCAAAACGGATCAACAGATCCTCCAATTTATCAAACATATCTTTCCTCCAAAAAAGTTGCCATGACCACTCTGTCCAAACCCGCCAGATCTTTCTTCGTCACAATATCAACATATCCGCTATCGCTTAGGATTTTCTCCACCGCAGGTCCCTGTGAAAAGCCGATCTCAAAAAACAAAAAGCCACCCCTGTTTAAATGACCCCTGGCCTCTCTTGCGATCCGCCTGTAAAAGTCAAGTCCGTCCCCTCCGCCGTCAAGCGCCAGATGCGGTTCGTGATCCCGGACCTCCTCCATCAGTGTATCGATGACGCCGGTTTCAATATAGGGCGGATTGGATACGATCACGTCAAATTTACCTTCCACCTCGCAAAAGAGATCGCTCTTTAAAAACGTGGCATTGATCCCCAGATTACAGGCATTCATGCGCGATACATCGATCGCGTCCTGCGAGATATCGACCCCGATCCCCTCACAGTCATTCGAATATTTGAGAAGACTGAGCAAAATACAGCCGCTTCCGCAGCATACATCCAAAATACGCATCCTGTCGTGCAGATGGAGCATAACCTCCTCGACGAGAGTCTCCGTATCCTGTCTCGGGATCAGCACGCGCTCATCGACGGAAAAAGTAAGCCCCATAAACTCCTGTTCTCCCGTCAGATACTGGAGCGGTATATGTGCCGCTCTGCGCCCGATCAGATAAACGTACTTTTCAAATTCCTCATGTGTGACCTCTCTGTCACCATGCGCAAAAAGATCACTCCGTGTGGTGTGACAGACAAATTCCAGAAGGAGTCCGGCATCGAGGGCAGACTCACCGATCTCTTTTTGCTTTAACGCGGCGAGGCCATACTCATACGCCTCTCTATAGTTCATTGTCCCTGCTTTCTTCCGTTTCACTCTCCGGATCTTCATCCACGGTGTAGTCAAAGGTCTTTTTAAAATAATCCTTCCAGTCAAAAACCGCTTCCACGGAAGCAATGGCCACTTCCACCATCTTTTCGTCGGGTTCCTTGGTCGTGAGCTTCTGAAGGGCAAGTCCCGGTGCAGACAATATTCTCACAATAATGTTATCGCTTTTCCCGGCAAGACGTATGATCTCATAGGAAATCCCGGAAATGACGGGAAGGAGAAGTATCCTCAGTACAACTCTCAGCACTCTGGAATCCACACGGATAAAAAAGAACAGCACAACACTGACAAACATGACAAAGAGCATGAAGCTCGTGCCGCATCTCATGTGAAGCCTTGAACTTTTCATCACATTCTCCACATTGAGGATCCTGCCTCTCTCAATGCAGTTGATACACTTGTGCTCCGCTCCATGATACATATAAACGCGCTGTATGTCTTTCATAAGAGAAATCGCAACCACATATAAGATAAAGATCGCAATACGGATCAATCCCTCAAAAAGGGATAAGAGAGAAGCGTTGCGCACCACGCGCCCAAGCAATTCTGCGAGATAATAGGGGAGGATCATAAAAAGCGCCACCGCGATCACAAGAGAAAATACCATGGTCATGCCCATGACCACCGACTCTGCTTTCTCTCCAAACACTTTTCCCAGAAAGCTCTCACCGGCACTTTCCTCGTGCACGGGCTGCTCTTCCTCAAAAAAGGACGCGGAATAGTTCAGGCATTTTGTCCCAAGCACAAGAGAATCCAGAAAATTAAAAAAGCCTCTGACAAAAGGGATCTGAAATATTTTGCTCTTCGATGCGCAGGCCTTATAATCCATCTCCTTAACTTCGATCTGTTCATTCACCTTCCTGATCGCTACAGCACACTTTTCCTGATTTTTCATCATGACGCCTTCCAACACAGCCTGTCCTCCGATCCCACAGGAGCGGCCGCAACTTTTTCCCGCCATGCATGCACCTCCTTATATGTCATACCCACTAAATAAATGTGCCCCGCTCACATCGCCCGCTCGTGCAAGCACGGCGGCCAAAGCGCGGCTCGTTGCTTACACCGCTCGCACTCCGTGCTCGCTGATGGGCTCTCGCCCCATTTCATTCCGCTCGTGCAAGCACGGCGGCAAAAGCGCGGCTCGTTGCTTACACCGCTCGCACTCCGTGCTCGCTGATGGGCTCTCGCCCCATTTCATTCCGCTCGTGCAAGTACGGCGGCCAAAGCGCGGCTCGTTGCT
>JAGBQU010000132.1 GCA_017632755.1 Lachnospiraceae bacterium | reverse complement strand
ACTGTGTTAAAATGGTTGAATGTGCCGGGCGATGCGATAGCAGGTACGTCCATGTCCGGTCAGTAGCGCGGGAGAAGAAGGCTGAGGCCTGTTTTTTCCATGTGTAATACACAAACCTGGAGGAGAGAACGTGAGTAATTTTGAAAGAGAGATAAACCGCAGAAGGACTTTTGCCATCATATCCCATCCGGATGCGGGTAAGACGACATTGACGGAGAAGTTTCTTCTTTACGGAGGAGCCATCAACCAGGCGGGAAGCGTCAAGGGAAAGGCAACAGCCCGACATGCGGTGTCCGACTGGATGGAGATCGAGAAGGAGAGAGGTATCTCGGTGACTTCGTCGGTGCTTCAGTTTGAGTATGACGATTTTTGCATCAATATCCTTGACACACCGGGACATCAGGACTTTTCGGAGGACACATACCGCACGCTCATGGCGGCTGATTCCGCGGTGATGGTCATCGATGCATCAAAAGGTGTGGAGGCACAGACAAGGAAATTGTTCAAAGTCTGCGGTATGAGAGGGATTCCGATCTTTACGTTCATCAACAAGATGGACAGGGATGCGGGGGATATGTTTGAACTCCTTGACGAGATAGAAAGAGAGCTGGGGATCGCCACCTGTCCGATCAATTGGCCGATCGGTTCGGGCAAGGCATTTAAGGGTGTCTATGAGAGGGCGAGTCAGAATATCATCACCTATTCCGACACACAGAAAGGAACGAAAGAAGGAGAGACACAGATCGTTTCCATCGAGGATCGGACGCAGGTGGAAGCGCTCATCGGAGAGCAGTTTGCGGATACGCTTTCGGAAGAGATCGAACTGCTTGACGGCGCGAGTGCCGAGTATGATCTTGATGAGATCAGAAGAGGAAAACTGACGCCTGTCTTTTTTGGCTCGGCGCTGACAAACTTTGGCGTGGAGATCTTTTTGCAACACTTTCTCAAGATGACGACGACACCACTTTCGCGCAAAGCAGGGGAGAAGTATATTGATCCGACGGAAAATGAATTTTCCGCGTTCGTCTTTAAGATACAGGCCAACATGAATAAGGCACATCGAGACAGGATTGCCTTCATGCGTATCTGTTCGGGCAGATATGATGCCCAGATGGAGGTAAAGCATGTGCAGAGCGGAAAGGTCATGAGGCTCAGTCAGCCGCAGCAGATCATGGCAAGCGACCGTAAGATCCTGGAGGAGGCTTATGCAGGAGACATCATCGGTGTCTTTGATCCGGGTATATTCTCGATCGGGGATACGCTTTGCATGCCGAAGGAGAATTTTGCATACGAGGGGATCCCGACCTTTGCACCGGAGCATTTTGCCAGAGTGCGCCAGATTGATACCATGAAGAGAAAACAGTTTGTCAAGGGGATCACACAGATCGCGCAGGAGGGTGCGATCCAGATCTTTCAGGAGTTTAACACGGGTATGGAGGAGATCATCGTCGGCGTTGTCGGTGTTTTGCAGTTTGATGTGCTCAAATACCGGTTGGAGAACGAATATAATGTGGAGATACGCTTAGAGCCTCTCCCTTATGAGCATATCAGATGGATCGAAAATAAGGATATTGACATGACAAAACTGACCGGAACCTCAGACATGAAAAAGGTCAAGGATATGAAGGGAAATCCGCTTTTGTTGTTTGTCAATCATTGGAGTGTCGGCATGACACTGGATCGAAACGAGGGACTGGTGTTGTCGGAGTTCGGAAGACAATAGGGAGAACGGCAGAATGAAGGTTGCGAGATGGACACAGAAAAAGATGTCTGCGGTCATGGTTTTGCTTGCCGCAGCGCTTTCTCTGACCGGTTGCCGGTATGAAAACGGAGTCATCACACAGGAAACGCCCTCCGTCATTGAGGAGTGGCTGGCATACAAGGCACAGGTGGAGGATACCAACTCGCTCCGATCGGATCATGAGCAGATGCAGTCTGCGATCGAACGGATGGCGGAGACGAGTGAGGAGACGAATGCCCAAACAGATGCAGGCGATGCCCTTCCCGGGCAGGAGCAGGTGGTGAACTCGGAAAACGAGGCATTGGCAGATCCGGCATTTCCCCGCCATGGGTTTTATTATCAGTACCTCTCCGACAGTGCGCGGGTCGTCTATGACGAGATCCTGAACGCACTATGGGAGATGAAGGAGGCAAGGATCTCCACGCTGTCATCTGATCTGGCGGATATGGCTTTTCAGTGTGTGACGCATGATCATCCGGAGATCTTTTATGTTGACGGATATCATCTCACACAAAAAACGCTTGACGGACAGATTGTGGAACTCTCACTGAGCGGACAGTACAACTGTGATCAGGAGCAGCGAAAGGAAAAGCAGGGCAGGATCGACGAAGCTGCCGGGGCGATCCTTGCGGGTGCTCCCGATACCGGGGATGAATATGAAAAGGTCAAATATGTCTTTGACTATCTGATCACCCATACCGCGTACAATCTGGCTGCGCCGGACAATCAGAATATCTGCTCCGTGCTTCTGGGAGGAGAATCGGTGTGTCAGGGATATGCGGAGGCTGCACAGTATCTGCTTTCGAAGATGGGGATAGAGGCAGCGATCGTGACGGGATATGTCAGTGACGGCGGCCGGCACGCGTGGAATCTGGTCAGCGTCAACGGCGCATATTACTATATGGACGTCACCTGGGGAGATGTGGACTACCGTGTGCAGCAACAGGAGCAGGAACGGCCGGTCCCGGTCAATTATGATTATTTTCTGGTGACGACAGCCATGCTGGAGAAGACGCATGTGATCGAGACTTTGGTGACGATGCCTGCCTGTGT
>JAGBQU010000131.1 GCA_017632755.1 Lachnospiraceae bacterium | reverse complement strand
TTGCGTGTTTTTCTGCCAAAAGATTGAATGATCCGGCTGGTTTCTGGTAACCAGCAGATCTTCCATGGACACGCCCAGCATCAGACTGAGCGCATAGAAGTTCTCGATCGTGGGCACATTTCGGCCGGAAAACCATTTGTATACCGTCTGCACACAGCACAGATTCAGATGACGTTTGATCTGCAACGCACTCAGATCGGCCTGTTTGCAGAGTTCCTTTATACGCCTACCTGTCAGTTTCAAATCAATGATCGGAAAATCCATACTGATCCCTCCTGTATTTTTTGTCAGCTGCAAGTGTCCAAACGGATATTTGCTCTCTATTGTATCACTTCTTCCTCTGTTTGCCCATACATTTTAGCCTGCAAAGCACAATGGCCACGACGGTACTGCAAAGCGTTGCCAGGATCGCCGGCAGAATGATACCCGTGGGATTTACGCTTCCGTACTGGCTCCGATAGGCAATGATATTGACCGGGATCAGTTGCAGGGATGAGATGTTAAGGATCAGAAAGGTGCACATCTCGTCGCTGGCATTTCGCACACATGGCTTTCCGTCGACGCCACTGCCTGTCAGATACTCCGGATTTTGCCTCTGCTCCTCCAAAGCGGCAAGATGCTCCATCGCTTTAAGTCCCGCAGGTGTCCCCGCCCAGCCCAATCCCAGAATATTGGCGATACAGTTTAAAGTGATATACTCCAAGGACTTATGCCCTTTGGGAATATCCGGAAACATAATGCGGATGAAGGGGGACATGAACGTTGTCAGCGTATCGATCAGTCCGGAGCTCTCCGCGATCTTCATAAATCCCACCCACACAGAAACGATCCCCAGCATTGTGATGCACAGCGATACCGCATCCTTTGCTGAATCCAGCGCCGCATTGTTTACCTGCGCCATATTTCCCGTGAAAGCACCGTAGATGATACCTACGATGATCATAAAAGCCCATATATAATTTAACATACTGTCACCGCAAATCCGGGTTAAACCCGTCAAAAGCTCCTTTGCTAACAGCATATTCCCGCATCTTATCACTTATTCGTCGCTTGTTTCCACCTTTCCAAACGCCGCCGTAGTCCGCTTTGCTATCTGCACCAGAATACTCACTCCACATCATTCCAGCCTGCATTCTGCCGGGCTCTTGTCGCTGCGTGCACCCTTGTAAACCGGCTGCCTTAGACCTTGTTTGTCGGAGGGCATATACTCGACGGTACACACAAACGGCTGAATCCAAACAGCATTTTCACATCCTTTTGGAATATCGTCAAAGGGACAGCCTCGCTCCCGCAGTCCTTCCTGCCGTAGGCGGGCCAGACTCACTCCCAGCGTCACATGATTGGTAATAACGAGCCTGTCGGATGTGTCATATTTTGCCAGAACCAGACTGGTCATACCGTTTGCCTTGGGGATATATGCGATGGCGATCGCCTCATAGTCCGCCATGACCTTGACCTTGTTCCACTCTCTGGTACGTTTCCCGGGATGATAGAGACTGTCGCATTTTTAGCCCACCACACCCTCTAGCTGCTGCTCCTTTGCCAGAGCAAAAAGTGCCCTCCCACTCTCCCTCACATATCTCGATACAGATAACCCGTGCCCTTCTTCCACCGTCTCCTCAAGGAGCTTTTTGCGCTCCATGAGGGGCAGATCCGTCACCGCCCGGCCATTGTGATAAAGGATATCGTATGCGACAAAATTGGCAGGTTTTTGTTCATATGCCAGCCTGATCTTAAAGGGATCAAAGAGCACGGTGCGCCTTTGCACCTCATAAAAATCGGGTTTCCCGTCCATGAGCACATTGAGCTCCCCGTCTAAAATACATTTGCACTGACAGCTTCGATAGAGTTCCCCTAGCTCCGGAAAACGGGGCAGCAGCTTCATATCTCTTTTATTGCGGATATCCACACCATTCTCATCGCAATATGCGATGCAGCGGATCCCATCGATTTTGAGCTCAAAAATGGAATCGGGATCATCATAGGGGTCAACCTGCCGGGCAATCAGCATAGGATGCACGGCCTTTTCCACAAACATGTCCATCATGCGTTTTTGGCCTTCTTTGCCATTTCCACGGATTGCTGCAATGCCTCCATGAGATTGATGATATTGCCCTGTGGCTCCGTGGGCGATGAAACGATCTCCTGCCCGTTTATTTTCGTCACGATGGCATCCCGGAGTTTTTGCTGATATTCGTCGTGATAGGCGGAAATATCAAATTTGCGGGTCATGGAATCGATTAATGCACCTGCCATGTCGATCTCTGACTGCGAGAGCTCCACCTTTCCCTGCGATCCAGGGAACTCCTGTATCTCTTCCTGATAGTGCAGGATCTTGGCAATCAAACACTCCTTAGTCGGATATAAGATCAGCAGATCCTCGTTTGTCCCAAGAACCGTCTTGGCAACCGCCACCTCCTTTTTTCCAAAAAGCGAGCGCCGCAAAAGCTCATAGGCCTTTTCGGCACCCGGCTGGGGCACCAGATAGTAATCCTTGTCAAACAGAAGGTTGTCTATCTCCGACATTTTAGCGAAATGTTCGATATGGATCGTCTTGTCCTTTTTGGATTTGATGCGTTCGAGCTCATCCTGGGAAAAGGTGACATAGCAATCCTTCTCATACTCATATCCCTTGATAATGTCTTCGTTTTTGATCTCCTTTTGACAGGAGGGACAGTATTTTTTGTACCGGACTCTCTCATGCGTATCCTTGCAGAGCTGGTTAAAAGAAATGCCGATATCGCGGGTCGTTTTGTAGAGTCCTACGGGAATATACAAAAGACCTACCGATATCGCAGATTTGTGCGCAACTGCCATAGTCTCACCTCACATTGCTTTTTGAGGTTAGTATGTGCAAAATTGCAGCATAAAAACACAGCGAGAGAATAGATTGTCCTTAACCCAGCGCCACATCGAGCGCCATCATCAGACTAAAGCCGATGGCAAAGGACACGACTCCCATGTTGGAATGCTTTCCCTGGGACATTTCCGGAATCAGTTCTTCCACAACGACATAAAGCATCGCTCCTGCCGCAAACGACAGCAGATAAGGCATCGCAGGTACCACAAACCCTGCTATGATCACAGTCAAAGCTCCGAAAATCGGCTCTACAACGCCGGAGAGGAGCCCATCAAAGACAACCCCCACCGCCATACCCTCCGGTATCCATAACTTTTTCTTATGATTGATATATCCATAACCTTTTTCTATAGATCATAGCTGTAAAGGGAAATTACTTTACACCCAGTTAAACATGAATAACCAATTGTATACATTAATACAAGTATTCACGTATTACCGTATTTGCGTATTTGCGTTTTAGTGTATTGTTGTATTTGTGTTTTGCTGTTTTGTTGTTTTAGTGTTTTAGCGTTTTAGGTATCCCCGGCGGCCTTCCCTTCTCCCCT
>JAGBQU010000130.1 GCA_017632755.1 Lachnospiraceae bacterium | reverse complement strand
GGTTGTGCGTCAGGAGGATACCGACTACGGGGATGATGAGGTGACGATCTACAAGGCACTGCAAAAGCATACCAATTTCTGCCCGGTTGGAGAGGAGCTTGAAAAAGGGGATCTGGTCATCCCCGCGGGACGAAAGATCGGCAGGATCGAGACCGCATTGCTTGCGGAGATCGGTATGCACAAGGTAAGTGTTGTCAGACCCGCGAAGATCGCGATCCTGTCCACCGGAAGCGAACTTGCGAAGGTGGGGGATGCACTGAAACCGGGTCAGATCTATAACAGCATCCTGCACATGCTCGGTGCATCCATCAGGCAGGAAGGACTGCGGGTGGTATATGCAAAGAGCTGCGGAGATGAAAAGGAACAGATCTGCCGCGAGTTAGATCACGCGTTGGAAGAAGCGGATCTGGTGCTGACAACAGGTGGGGTATCCGTGGGGAAAAGGGATCTGCTTCCGTATGTGCTTGACGAGATGGGGGCAAAGAGACTGTTTCACTATGCGAAGATACAGCCCGGAACACCGACCATGGGAAGCGTGATCGACGGAAAAGTGATCCTGAGTCTTTCGGGCAATCCCTATGCCGCGCTTGCCAATTTTGATTATTATTTCTGGCCTGCAGCCGCAAAACTGATGAACAGTGATGCGTTTCTGACACAGACGCGTACCGCCTGCCTTGCAGAGCCGTATGATAAGATCAATCGGATGCGAAGGCTGATCCGTGCTTTTTATAAGGACGGGAATGTATATCTGCCGGAGAAAAAGCATCAGTCCTCTGTCGCGGGGAATCTCACATCGTGCAACTGTTATATCGATCTTCCGGCAGGTGAGAGGATCGTGGTAGGAGACAGTGTGACAGTCAGGCTGATGAAAAATTGAGAATGATGGATAGACAAAACATGTTACGCCCGGGCATTTCCGTCGGCATTGTTGCCGGGGGAAAAAGCACCCGGATGGGAAAAAACAAAGCGTTATTAAAGATTGAAAACGAAAGCATTTTGCAGCGGACGACAAGGGAGCTCGGAGGTTTTTCCGAGATCCTTATTTCTGCTGCAAAGCGCGGAGAATACGAGGCGCTTGGTTTTCCGGTGGTATACGATGAGCATCCGGATGTCGGTCCGATGGAGGGGATCCGCATGCTCGTGGGCGAAGCGGCCGAAGAGTACGTCTTTGTGTGTGCCTGTGATATGCCGTTTCTCAAAAAGGAACTTGTGGAGTATCTGGCGGAGTTTATCAGCTCCGACTACGATTGCTACGTGATCGTGGATGAGCAGCATATCCAGCCGCTTTGTGCGATCTATTCCAAGGCAGTGCTTCCCGTGATCGAGCAGCTGATCGCGGAGGGAAGATACCGTCTGCGTGAGATCTTTGACAGAGTGCGCACAAAGTATGTGTCACTTGCGCTCTCATGCTTTGATAGTAAGGTGGTAAAAAACATCAACACCAGAGAGGAATATCGGGCACTTTCCGGACCGGTTGTTTTTTGCGTGAGCGGATACAGCGACAGCGGAAAGACGGGACTCATCACAAAACTTATCAATGAATTTATCAGGGAAGGTTATTCGGTTGCGGTTTTAAAGCATGACGGACATGACACGTTCTCGGATCTGCCCGGGAGTGACACCGACCTGTTTTCAAAAGCAGGAGCGGTCTGCTCTGCCATTTTTACAGATACCAGGCATATGCTG
>JAGBQU010000129.1 GCA_017632755.1 Lachnospiraceae bacterium | reverse complement strand
CGATCATCGGAAGCAATTCCGTGATCGGGTCCAACGTCTTTATCACGACATCTGTTCCGCCCGACACCAGGGTTAGCATCCGGAATCAGGAACTGGAATTCATTAATAAGAGCAAGAATCACTTCAAAGAACTCAAACAAAGCGAAGAATGGTACTATATGATCTAAATGAGCACTGCATGTACGCAAAAAGATCATCCGCTATGCTTGCATAAAGCGGATGATCTTTTTGCGTACATATAGGGCGAAGCCCCTCATCCACCTGATGCCTCTGGCATCAGGTGGATGAGGCAGAGATCATTTAGATCTCATCTATAATGCTTTCCAGATCCAATCCGTACCGGCTCGCAATATCCTTTGCATAGCTCAGCCCCTCGGGGGTGCTTCTCTGCACCCGGTAACTTCTCGTGCCGTTTTCCTTGTTTTCCATCAGCGCCACCAGATTGTCGATCTTTCCCTTGTTTTGCGGATGAGAGTTGTAGATGTCCAGTTGCTGGGGCAGATCGTGAATGTGTGTGACAAAGATCCCGCCGCAGCCGATGACACCGATCCCGGTGAGAACCTCCGTTGCGATGTATCCCGCCTCAAGACCGCTCGTACTGGAGAAGGATTCGTCCATCAGGAGGAGATCGGTATCGGAGAGTTTTTTCATGATCGCGCCTAGCCGCGCGCACTCACTTTCCAGTCGCCCTTTCCCGTAATTGTTCTCGTCTGAGGAGGGGAAATGGGTAAATATACCGGAAACGGGACTCATCCGTGCGTACTTGGCGGGAACAAAAAGCCCCAGCTGGAACAGCGCCTGTGCCATGCCGATCGAGTATGCAAAGATGGACTTGCCGCCGTGGTTCGGACCGGTCACGAGATAAAAACGCCCGTTCTCGTCATAGGTAAACGAGTTGGAAACAATCGTATGCTCGATGGACTTGCGGGCAAGGATCGGATTGTAAACGCTCTCAAGTTCACAGAGCTTATCCTGCATGGGAGCGATGGTCGGGGCACACATGGCAAACCCCTTCTCCTTCATTTCCAGAATGAATTTTACCCCTGCCGTAAGGAAGCGGATATCATCCAAAAGAGCGGTGAAGCAGGAGGTGTTGACTCCGAAATATTTCTGAATGACAGGTTCAAAATCCTTGAGCGCTTTTGTGAAGATCAGATTCAGCGCCGACTGGATCGAATAGTTGAAGGCCTTTAGGTCCTCCCCGTGCAGACCTTTGGTGAGCGGATAGAGCGGAGAGATCAGCATATGTGCATCCATGGGATCTTTTTTGAGCAGGCGCTCCATCAGGGTGCCTGCGTGGAAGGGCTTGTCGTTGATTGAGATGACACCGGCATCCTTCACGCGCATATTCAGATCCAGGTTGACGCCTATCGTCACGCTCTTGAGACTACCGAAGTGTACCTCCGTGCGGGCAAGTTCGCTGCGAAGATTGGTGTATTCCTGCCCGTCGTAAACGGAGAGGATGCCCTCACGAAAATCGCGCAGACCTCTGGATGCAGGCGTGATATCCCTCATGCCCTCGGCAAAAAGATCCACGATATCCTGATAAGTTTCCAGATAACGCACGCTACTCAGTGCGGATTCCACAGAAAAATCACTGTTCATGGCACGGCGCAAATCGTGTATATTCTGGATCAGCGTGATGGATTTGCAAAAGATCTCATAGAGCTTTGGGTTTTCTACCAGATCCGTTACGATCTCCAGCCGATAGGCTAAGACCTCGGGATCGGAGGTGAAGTAATTTTCCAGTTTCAGATCCATGAGCCCACGGTGACTTTCCTTGATCAGCACGATCATGTCATCGATCTGGAGAGAACGGATAAAGGAAAAATCCTTCAGGGGAATTTCCTTGCTTCGGTCGTACTGGGGCGGGTATAACAAACGGTTGGGCAGAGCCATAAAAAGGCACCTCTTTTCCTTCTTGATTTACTATCTCCTAGTATAGCATCCCTGCGTCATCCGGGCAACAATCAGCCGTATTTTTTTCTGTGACAGGGAAAGGACAACATCTTAAAATATTACTCTGATTAGAAAATAATCCCTCTAGATATAATTACACTTTTGTGCGATAATGGAAAAGGAGTTTCTCCAAATATGAAAAGAGGTCAGAGACCGGAAAGAGGGAATTTCATGGAAAAGTGGACAAGGGTGTTATATCAGCCAAATCTCCCACTCAGGGAAGGTGAGCATGTGACTGTCTCCAAGGAGCATGTCGCACTCTCAAAGAAAGTAGCGACGGAAGGTATGGTTCTGATCAAAAATGAGAAGCATTTGTTGCCGCTTGCAAAAGGAAGCCGGGTGGCTCTTTTTGGAAAAGGCAGTTTTGATTACGTAAAAGGCGGCGGCGGAAGTGGCGATGTGAATGTTGCATATGTGCGCAATCTTTATGAAGGACTGAAACTGCAGGGTGAGCTGGTAGATATCTATGAGCCTTTGTCCACATATTATAAAAAGGATGTTGACAGACAGTATCAGGAGGGCGTGGCACCTGGTATGACGGTGGAGCCCGAACTTCCCGATGATCTGCTTACGGGAGCGCGCAGCTATGCCGACACGGCGATCGTGACGATCAGCCGCTTCTCCGGTGAGGGTTGGGATCGCTCCAGCATTGAATACAATGAGGAATACAATCCATGGGAAACAGAGACAAGCATGCCGAAGACAGCCGGTAAGATCTTTGAAGACGGTGATTTCTATCTGACCGGGGCTGAGAAGACGATGATTGAAAAGGTCAAAAATGTATTTGACAGGATCGTTGTGGTACTGAATATCGGCGGTGTCATTGATACAGCATGGATCAAAGAGGATGAAAAGCTCTCCGCAGCACTGATCGCATGGCAGGCAGGTATGGAAGGCGGCTTGGCGATGGCTGAGATTCTCTGCGGAAAGGTGAATCCGTCCGGAAAGCTCCCGGATACGTTTGCCGGCAGTCTGGATGACTATCCGTCCACCGAGAATTTCCACGAATCTCCGTTCTATGTTGACTATACAGAAGACATTTATGTTGGATACCGTTATTTTGAAACACTCAAGGGAGCAGATGCAAAGGTTTGCTATCCGTTTGGTTTTGGTTTGTCGTACACAGACTTTACCATCGTGCCGACAGCGGTGTGCACAGACGATGAAACGGTCAAGGTAACCGCAACGGTGACCAATACCGGTGATGTGGAAGGAAAGGAAGTCGTACAGCTCTATTACAGCTGCCCGCAGGGCAGGTTGATGAAGCCGGCCAGAGAGCTGGGTGCTTTTGTCAAGACAAGAAGTCTTCTTCCGGGCGAGAGTCAGATGGTTACGTTGTCCTTTGCTCGTGATGATATGGCATCCTTTGATGATCTCGGAAAGATCTCCACATCCTCCTATGTCCTAGAGAAGGGAGAGTATGCATTCTTCCTTGGAAATTCTGTCAGAGATGCCCGTAAGCTTGAGCAGGTATACACATTGACTGATGACGTAATTGTGTGCACATTGAGCAAAAAATGTGCTCCCAGCAGCTTAAAGAAACGTCTGCTTGCGGACGGAAGCTATGAGGAGCTCCCGCTCACAACGCCGAATGACCCGAACGAGAGCGTGATCGTGAAGATGGAGGGCGGTACGGAGGAGGCACTTGTTCCGGCTGTGCGTCCGAGAGAGAGCTACATGGTGATGAACCCCTATGCGGAAGGCGCAAAGCCGCTGATCGAGGTGGCAAAGGGCAACATGACGCTTGATGAGTTTGTCGCTCAGCTCTCGGATGAGGATCTGATCCATCTTCTTGGCGGACAACAGAATTTATCGGTTGCCAACACTTTCGGATATGGCAATCTTCCGGAGTATGGCGTTCCCAATATCATGACGGCTGACGGACCTGCCGGACTGCGCATCTGTCTCAATACAACGGCATGGCCGTGTGCGACGCTCCTCGCATCCACCTGGAATCCTCAGCTGCTTGAGGAGGTTGGAAAGGCCGGCGCAGAGGAAGTAAAAGAGAACAACATTGCCGTGTGGCTGACACCGGCTGTCAATATTCACCGCAATCCTCTCTGCGGACGTAACTTTGAATATTATTCGGAAGATCCGTATTTGACGGGTAAGATGGCAGCTGCCATGGTAAGAGGTATTCAGTCCATGCATATCGGCGCTGCCGTGAAGCACTTTGCCTGCAATAACAAGGAGACAAACCGCAAGCACAGTGATTCGAGACTTTCCGAGCGTGCGCTCAGAGAAATCTACTTAAAGGGCTTTGAGATCATTGTCAAAGAGGCTGATCCATGGGTGATCATGTCTGCTTACAATGTTATCAACGGTCATCGCGCTTCCGAGAATAAGGAACTTCTGGAAGGCATTCTCCGTGAGGAGTGGAACTTCGGCGGAATGGTAACCTCCGACTGGTGGACCAGAGGCGAGCAGTATAAGGAGATCAAGGCCGGCAATGATGTGAAGATGGCTTGCGGTTTCCCGGATCGTGTGAAGGAGGCCATGGACAAGGGGGCTCTTGAGAGAGCCGATCTGGTCAGGTGTGCAAAACGTGTTCTGGGCTTGATTTTAAAGATCGATTAAGGGAATATAAGGATGTCCAAAGGTACTCTCCGGGTCTGGCATCTGTCACTCGGAGAGTTGTTGTAAGAAAAGGTCGTATCATATGAATATACTTGAATATGGAAAGCCGATCTGCTATTCCGGTTACAGATTAGGGCAGAGTCCCAAGATGGTGATGCCATCCAAGGAAGGGATCAAGCCGGAGAGCTCGGAATGCAACTGGGGGCTGTGTTATGTAGACCACACACCGAAGCCTGTCGCTAAAAAGGCTGATCGGTAAAGGTAACAGAGTATGATTTAAATGAGAAACGAAAACCGGCTCTTGGTCGTCAGCTATCTGGTGATCGGAGCCGCTTTTTAGATAAACAGGAGATATTTGCATGTTGAATCAATTTTCGAGAACGGAGTTATTGTTTGGAAAAGAGGCGCTTGACAAGCTTGCAGGAGCCCGTGTAGCTGTATTTGGAATCGGCGGTGTCGGCGGATATGTGGTGGAGGCGCTTGTCCGAGGCGGTGTGTGTGCATTTGATCTGATCGATGACGATAAGATATGTCTGACAAATTTAAACCGTCAGATCATTGCCACACGCAAGACTGTGGGGCAGTACAAGGCCGATGTCATGAAAGAACGGATCCTTTCGATCAATCCGGATGCGGATGTACGGATCCACCAATGTTTTTATCTGCCGGAAACGGCAGATCAGTTTGATTTTTCGGAGTATGCCTATGTAGTCGATGCCATTGATACAGTGACGGGAAAGATCGAACTTGTGCTGCGGGCACAGGAGGCGGGCACTCCGATCATCAGCAGTATGGGAACCGGAAATAAGCTAAACCCTACACAGCTTGAGATCGCCGATATCTATCAGACATCGGTCTGTCCGTTGGCAAAGGTAATGCGCAAGGAATTGAAAAAAAGAGGAGTCGAAAAGCTGAAGGTTCTTTACTCCAAAGAAAAACCGCTCGCTCCCCGGGATGATATGGCGTTAAGCTGTAGACAAAACTGTATCTGTCCGCCCGGAGCTGTCCGCAAATGTACCGCCAGACGCGCGATCCCGGGAAGTACATCGTTCGTTCCTGCAGCGGCAGGTCTTATCATTGCCTCGGAGATCATAAAAGACATAACAGGCGTCCGCAATGAAGGATAGAAAGAAAAAATTTTCACAATTTCCCACATACCCTATTGACATACTAGGAATGGGGTGCTAAACTGTGTCTCAAGATTAGGTGAGGGCGATAGACCTTCAAACCTGGCATTCTATTTTATGATCAGGAGGACACGGAAATGGCAAATATTTATCAGGGAACTTTAGGATTGATCGGAAATACCCCACTTGTTGAGGTTGTCAACATTGAGAAGAAATATGGACTCGAGGCGAAGATCTTCGTGAAACTTGAGTACTTTAACCCGGCGGGAAGCGTGAAGGACCGTATTGCAAAGGCGATGATCGAGGACGCCGAAGCACAGGGTATTTTGAAGGAAGGTGCTACCATCATTGAGCCGACAAGCGGTAATACGGGTATCGGACTTGCAGCCATCGCAGCCGCAAAGGGATACAAGGTGATTCTGACGATGCCTGAGACCATGAGCGTAGAGAGACGCAATATTTTGAAAGCATATGGTGCACAGGTTGTCCTTACAGATGGTTCTAAGGGTATGAAGGGTGCGATCGCAAAGGCAAATGAGCTTGCCGATGAGATCCCGAACAGTTTCATCCCCGCACAGTTCGACAATCCTTCCAATCCGAAGGCACACAAGGAGACAACCGGACCGGAGATCTGGAAGGATACAGACGGAAAGGTAGATATCTTTGTTGCGGGTGTAGGTACAGGCGGAACCATTACGGGTACGGGAGCTTACTTAAAGTCACAGAATCCGGATGTCAAGGTGGTAGCGGTAGAGCCGGCTGCTTCTCCTGTATTGTCTGAGGGAAAGAGCGGTGCACACAAGATCCAGGGTATCGGTGCGGGATTTGTTCCAACAGTTTTGGATACGAAGGTATATGATGAGATCTTCCCGGTAGCGAATGAAGCTGCTTTTGAGTTTGGCAAGGAGATCGCAAAGACAGAGGGTATTTTGGTCGGTATCTCTTCCGGTGCTGCACTGTATGCTGCGATCGAACTGGCAAAACGGCCGGAGAATAAGGGCAAGAACATTGTTGCACTGCTGCCGGACAACGGAGACAGATATTATTCGACACCGCTGTTCTTAGAGGCGTAACAGACAATCGTAACAGGCTACGGAAAGGATAAGGGGAATGAAGATTTCGGCCAAAGGCGTCTATGCTATTGAGATCATGCTGGATATTTTGGAGTATGGCGAGACGACTCCTGTCGCGATCAAAGATGTGGCGGCCAGACGGGACATTTCGGGAAAGTATGCGGAACAGGTCGTGAGCATTTTAAATGCGGCGCAGCTTGTGAGGAGTGCCAGAGGACCAAAAGGCGGTTATCGCGCCACGGAGGCCGCAAAGACGGCCACGGTGGGGACGATCCTGCGGCTCACAGAGAATGTGCTGAAAGAACATAATCAGGAACATGAGAGCGAGGAACTTTCCGCGGTGATAAGGGAGCTTGATCGAGCGATTGATAAGGTGCTTGACCGCTATACGCTCACGGATGTGCTTGAATCGATGCACGACATGGCAGATAATTATGTGATATAGAGCGTGGTATGCAAAAGGAGGTAGCGTATGGCACTCATACAAGTTAATTTTATGTCAAAATCACTGATGAGGACAGTTCCTGTTCAGGTGATCCTGCCGGTGGACAAATTATTCACGGATGAGACGGCCGCAGGCGGTGAGGAAAAGCCATTTAAGACATTGTATCTTCTCCATGGCATTTTTGGCAATTACACGGATTGGGTGAGCGGAACAAGGATCCAGAGATGGGCAGAGGAAAAAGATCTTGCCGTTGTTATGCCGTCGGGTGACAATGCCTTTTATGTCGATCAGCCATGGTCGGGAAATCTGTATGGGGAATTCATCGGAAAAGAATTGGTGGAGATGACCAGAAAAATGTTCCCGCTCTCACGAGACAGGGAGGATACTTTTATAGGTGGTCTTTCTATGGGCGGTTTTGGTGCGCTTTTAAACGGACTGAAATACCATGAAACCTTTAGCAGGATTGTCACACTATCCGGTGCGGTGCATATCCTTGATGAAGCGGCCAAAAACGGTCTGACACCGCTCGCTCATGAGGACAGTTGCTTTGGTGATATCAGCGAAGCGATAAAGAGTGATAAAAATCCCAAGGTGCTGATCGCAAAGATCAAAGAGAAGATGGAACGCGATCCGCAGATAAGTATGCCGAAGATATTTCAGGCGTGCGGAACGGAAGATTTTCTGCTAAAAGCCAACCGTGAATATCGGGATTACCTTAAGGAAAACGGGGCAGAACTCACTTACAGGGAAGGCCCCGGCGGTCATGACTGGGATTTTTGGGATACCTTTATACGTGAGGCAATCCAGTGGCTTCCGCTGGATGATGCGAAGCAGGGGGTCAACAGTGGAAATGTTTCGTCATAAGACGGCATGGATAAAATAGTCAGAAAGAATCTGTATATAAAAAGGGCATCCAATCAATCGGGATGCCTTTTTGTTTACTTTTCGATTGCTTTTTCGAGATAAGTGAGAATCTCCGCAACGGTTTTCATCTCCATTATCTTTCCGGCGATGGCGTCCGCCTTGACTTTGGTCCATCCGGAAAGGATGCAACGGACCCTCGGTACGTCGGAGGGATTAACGCTGAATTCTGTCAGACCAAAGGAGAGCAGAAGCGGGATCATCATGGCATCGGCCGCGGCCTCTCCGCACATGCCAACCGGGATCCCGGCCTTTGCAGCGCATGTGATGATGTGCCGGATAGAGCGGAGGACGGACGGTTGAAACGCCGAGTACAGATAGGCGATGTCCGGATTGCCTCTGTCGACACTCATGGTGTACTGTACCAGATCATTTGTGCCGATGGAAAAGAAATCGGATTCTTTGGCAAGCAGGTCTGCGATCAGAGAGGCGGAAGCTGTCTCGATCATACAGCCGACTTCCAGGTTGCTGTCGTAACGAATCCCCGCTTCGCTCAGCTGCTCTCCGAGGGAGGCAATCATGGATCTTACACTTCTGAGTTCCTCGATGCAGGTCACAAGCGGGAGCATGATCTTTACCTTGCCAAAAGCACTTGCGCGCAGAATGGCGCGCAGTTGCACCCGGAAGGTCTCGGGATTTCCCAGACTGTAGCGAATGCCGCGAAAGCCAAGAAAGGGATTGGCCTCGCTCTTTAAGTGCAGATAGGGGATATCCTTGTCTCCGCCGACATCCAGAGTGCGTATGATGACAACGCGCCCCTTCATGGAAAGGACAGCATGTTTATAGGCTTCAAACTGTTCTTCTTCATCGGGCATTTTCGCCGCATCCATAAACAGAAATTCCGTGCGCAATAGACCGATCCCCTCGCCGCCGTTTGCAAGCACTTTTTGGGCATCGCCGGAGGCTCCGATGTTACACAATAGTTCCAATCCTTTGCCATCCGCGGTCAGGGTCGGCTTTGTGAGAAACTGGTTCCAATGCGCCTGCTTTTGCAAAAACGTTTCTCTTTTGGCACGGTAAGCAGTGAGCTGCTCCTCATCGGGATTGATAAAAACGAGGCCCTGATCTCCGTCCACCACGGCGATGGTATTGGCATTGGCAAATTCTGTTACATGCGAAACACCCAGAACTGCAGGAATCTCCAGCGCTCTCGCGAGGATCGCTGTGTGGGAGGTGGTATTTCCTTTTTCCGTGACGATACCGGATACCAGTTCTTTTTTGATCTTTGCCGCCATGGAAGGAGTCAGATCTTTTGCGATCAGAACTGCACCGGGAGGGATCTGGCTGATGTCGATTTCCTTTACCCCGAGCAAGATCCGTAAAACTGCATTTTTGACATCGGCGACATCGGACGAGCGTTGCCGTATCAGATCGTCATCTTTGCTATCCAGCATCTGGCAGAACATATCGCAAACGGTAGCGAAAGCGGCCTCGGCGCATTGCCCTTCCAGAATGCGCGTTTCAATCTCTTCCAAGATGGAAGGGTCTGAAGCGATGATTGCCTGTTGAAGAATGATCTGTGCCTCTGCAGGGCCGATCTGTTCCTTGACGATCTCCGCAAGGTGTAGAGTATCCTCCTCAAACCGTTCCAACGCATTCTTAAGGCGCCGGATTTCTGCCTGCGTGTCTGTCACCGCGGTATTATGATATTCAGGCTCGTGTCCGGCCAACCGGACGATGTTGCCGATCCCGATGCCGTGCGAGCATGCAATTCCTTTTAACATGTATGAGTCCTCTCTTATTTAAAGCGTGGCGTATAGCCTGCGTATCGTTTCCCCGTCTGCAAGATCATCGGAAAATGCGGTTGCGGCGCCTGCGGCAGTTCCCATACGCAGCGCTTTTTCATAATCGTGGGTATGCAGATATCCTGCAATGAACCCGGCCACCATGGAGTCTCCTGCTCCGACAGAGTTTCTGACTTTTCCCTTTAGAGCCTCGATCCGATGATATTCCCCTGTTTTTGTGAGAAGCATCGCTCCGTCTGATGCCATGGACACGAGAACATTTTGCGCACCTTCGGCCAGAAGTTTTCGGGCAAACAGCTGCACCTCCTGATCCGATCCGGGCACCTTCCCAAGCAATTGCCCAAGTTCTTCCTTATTTGGTTTGACCAAAAAAGGATGATAGCATAAAACATTGCGCAAAAGTTCGCCGGATGCGTCCACTACGGATAGGATGCCTCTGCCTGCAAGACGTGAGAGGATCTGCTTATAGATATTTGGAGGAACGGATGACGGGATGCTTCCTGCCAGGATCAGGATATCCCCTTTCACCAGACGATCCAGCTTGTCATATAGCGCATGGATGGCAGGTTCCGGAATGACAGGCCCCTGTGCGTTGAGCTCTGTCTCCACGTCGGATTTAATCTTAACGTTGATCCGGCTGGTTCCCTCTTTAAGGCGGATAAAGTCCGTGTGTATACCTCGCTCTTTCAGTCCCTGCTCGATCGCATCTCCGGTGAAGCCACCGACAAAGCCCAGCGCTGTACTCTCGTATCCCAGATTGGAAAGGATGATCGAGACATTGATCCCCTTTCCGCCGATGTAATATTCTTCTTTGGTGGAGCGGTTGGTCTCGCCCGGGAGCAGTTCCCGATCCATGTGGACGATAAAATCGATCGCCGGGTTAAACGTGACGGTATAGATCATGTGAAGTCCTTCCTTTTTCAGGGCTCTGCCTGCAATCTCTGATAGCAATATCTTATCATACATCGGATATAAGGAAAAGAAGATCACAAAAGAAAAATTTCTGTTTCGTTTTGCCATGGAAGGTGATAGAATGATGCCAGGCTCCCAAAGTCAAAGCCTTTCGTGCTTGCACGAAAAAGGCTTTGACCTTGGGAGCCGCCGAACACGAGCAAGGAGCGATTTACGAAGTAAATCAGCGGATTG
>JAGBQU010000128.1 GCA_017632755.1 Lachnospiraceae bacterium | reverse complement strand
GTTTTCACCGTCCGGCTGCACTTCTCCGTTTTGCGCTCCCTCCCCCTGCGCGGGGCCGTTTTGGGATGTCCCATTGCCGTTTGAAGTCTCGCCGTTGTCGCCTTGCTGCGCATCCTCGCTCTTAGCCGGTTTCTTTTCGCTCTCTTTTTCCGCCGCCTTCTGCCGCTCCTTCTCCTCAAGCGTCCGAAGCTGCTGCGTCTGCTTGGTCAGTTCCCTCTTATATTTCTGTGCCTCCACACGCGCACGCACAAGCTGGGCATCAAAATTCTCAATGGTCGCCTTCTTTTCATTTATCATCTGCTCAAGAGACGCCTGTTCCTGCTCCAGCTCATAGTTGGCAGCAAGAAGTTCTGCCTCCTCCTCCTCGAGCAGCTGTTGTTTTTCCTTCGTCTCATTCTTTACATTCGTATATGTCTGCAGCAGATCACGGTCATATGTGTAAAGTTTCTCGACATAATCCGCCTTGTTGATCATATCGGCAAGGCTCTTGGCCTCAAAGAACAGCTGCAGATACGCATTGTCGCCCTTCTCATACATGAAGCGTATCCTCTGCTTCATGGCATCGTACTGCTCCTGCTCCTTTTTTTGTGCCTTCTCAAGATCCACCTTCGCCCGGGAGACCTCCTCCTCTTTGGCGATGATCTCATCTTTACAGATGCTGATGCTGGCAAGTACTTCCACCAGCTGCGTATCCATCGCCCCTACCTCGATCTTGAGCTGTTCCTGTCTGGCCTCGATCTGGCTGATCTCACTATTAACGCTCTGCAGGTTGCTTTCCGTCTGGCTTTTCTGACGGCTCATCTCTGCGACAGTCGTCGCATGTGACTCCGTCACAAGCGTAAGTACACATATTCCCGCAAGCGCAAGGGCTAACCTTCCTTTGTACATACGATCTCCTCGGTATTCTCCCGGCCACACTCACACGGCGGCACTTAGTTTACGGTAACCTTTACTATCGTTTTCAGATACTCGTCCAATTTTCTGGCAAGCGCATAATCGTAATAATCCTGATCATCCACTCCCTCAAAGTAGCTCTCCACGTCCTGACCGGCCGCAGCAGCTTCCTCTGCCTTAAGATCATCCAGCTGTTTTTGGGAGATGGCGATGTTCTCTTTCTTTGCAATGGCATAGGTCGCAAGCAGCTCCTTTGCGGAATCCAGCGAGGATGTCTGTGCCATCTCGTCGAATTCTTCCCTTGTCATCTGCAGGTTCTTTTCGATAAAAGTATCCAGATCCACACCAGACTGATCCGCATAGTTCTGTGCGGTGTGGTACACGCGATTCCTTACACGCTCAAGGATCTCTGTGGGCGGTTCCTTGACCTCACAGGTGGCATAGACTGCCTCCCAGACTGCATTGCTTTCGTTTGTCTCGTTTTCGCTGGCTGCGTTTTCCTCCAGATATTTTTTGACATCCGCTTTGTAATCCACGAGGTTGTCGTGAGAAAAACCAAGATCATGGAGACGGAGCATCAGCGCATCGTCAAACTCCGGCGTGATCTTTTTGGATGCATCACAGATGGAATTGATCGTCACGGTAAAGACAACGGCTTGTCCTGCGAGTTCCTCCGAATGATAATCCTCCGGGAAAGTCAGGTTAAGATCCGTCGTTTCTCCCTTCTTGTGCCCTATCAAACCATCTTCAAATCCATCGATAAAACTGTGCGATCCGATCTCAAGATAGGAACCGCTTGCCGTGCCTCCATCAAATGCGACTCCATCCTTCTTTCCCACATAGTCGATATTGACCATGTCTCCCGACTGCACCTCATCGCGGTCTGTGATCTCTTCATAGGTAAAGAGATTGTAGTTGTTGATGTAATAATTCAGCTCTGTTTCCATCTGTGCCTGAATATCCTCGTCCGTGACTGTTTTGCGCTCCACCTGCGCGGTGAGATTGGAATAATCACCGACCGTCACAAACTCAAACGGATCAATCCCCGAATAATCCTGCACCTTCTTTGCGGATTCATCGGCCGCAGCCGGCTCCTCTTTTGCCTGTTCGCTGTTTCCGCAGGCAGTCAACATAACAGCCATCGCTGTGATGGCCAGCACCTTTACGATATTTTTCTTCATAATGTAACTCCTTTTTTGCTTTACATAACTCTATCTTTAACAGTATAACACAAGCTTGAAGAAGTAGAAAGAGGAAATTTTATCAGTTGCACAATCCGGTAAAGTTTGTTACAATATCTTGCGAAATCATATTTCAGGAGGAAAGAGATGAGTACACCGGTTATCGTATCACTGATCGTTTTGGCGGTTTTGGCCATTGGTATCACCGTTCTATATTTTTGGGGAAAGAAAGCGGAAAAGCGCCAAAAGGAGCAACAGGAACAGATCAATGCCAATAAGCAGACCGTTTCCATGCTCATTATTGATAAAAAGATGATGAAATTGAAGGATTCCGGGCTTCCGCAGATTGTCATAGATCAGACGCCGAAGCTTATGAGAGGATCCAAGCTTCCGATCGTAAAAGCAAAGATCGGTCCACAGATCATGTCGCTTGTCTGCGATTCCAAGATCTTTGACAAGATTCCTCTTAAGAAGGAAGTCAAAGCATCCGTCAGCGGCATCTATATAACCGACATCAAGGGATACCGCGGTGCCAAGACCGTAGAGCCCGAAAAGAAAGGATTTTTCAAACGCACCATGGATAAGCTCAAAGAGAAGACCGGTGCCAAGCCTTTATAAACAGATCAACCGGACAGGATTTCCTGCCCGGTTTTTTATTTGCATCTCATGTATCCCCATCGATCCGGATCTCCATCCGACAACTTGCCAGATGTCCCTGATCCGCACTCATGTCATAGCATAGATTCACACAGAGCACATCCGACTGATCCTCGCTGAGCGAATAGTCACGGGTCGTCATGCCAAGCGGGATCTTCCCGAAGGGTGTGTGATAGAGCGTTTGATGACTCTTCCCACTCTCAAACCGCATCTGGCTCGCATACGTTCCCTTTTTACTCACTTCCAGCATTTGTTTTGAAAACTTGAGCCGGTTGCGGATGACATTTGAAGTGCCTTCCTCATTTTCTTCATACAACACGTAATGATATCCGCCGCGGAAAAAATACTGCCCCTTGTGCAGGGCATGCATCTCATGCTTTTCCCCACTCTGCGTCTGCACCGAGTGTATGGTCACTTTCACATGTTTAGTCATTGTACTCCTCGATATTGATCGTCTTTGCGGATAAGATACCGTATCTGATAATAGAATTTGCAAAATTCTTGAATTTATCCGCCCCATCGCTGACAAAGAACTGATATTTGTTGGTTCCGAGATCGATCTTCTGATCGTTTAAAAGGTCTAACTCAGCCAGCTGCTCTTTCAATTCTCTGGCCGTTTCATAGGCGGGATTGACCAGGGTTACGCCATCACCCATGATCCGTCCGATCGTCTTTCGTATCAGGGGATAATGCGTACAACCTAAAATAAGCGTATCGATCCCCACGTCAACCAGCTCCGAGAGATACCGCATAGCGATCTCATCCGTGACGGGGTCCTCCAAAAGTCCTTCTTCCACCAACGGTACAAACAACGGGCAGGCCTTGCCGAGAACCGTTGCATGCGGATTGATCTCTTTTATGTAGTCGGAATAACTGTTGCTGCCGATCGTCGCCTGTGTGGCGATCACGCCGATCTTTGCATTTTTTGTCGCCTGCGCGGCAACCTTTGCTCCCGGTTTTACCACCCCGATCATCGGAAGACTGATCTCTTTCTCCATCTCGTCAAGCGCATAGGCACTTGCCGTGTTGCACGCCACGACGATCGTCTTTACGTCCTTGGTCTGCAAAAAGCGAATGATCTGCCTGGAATATCGGGTGACCGTCTCCTTTGACTTGTTTCCATACGGAACACGGGCCGTGTCACCAAAATATACGATCCTCTCGTCCGGAAGCTGACGCATGATCTCCCGGACCACCGTAAGTCCTCCGATTCCCGAGTCAAACACACCGATAGGTGCGTCCTTTCTAATACCGTCCATTCATAATCTCCTTCAGACACTCATAGCTAAGGCATGTCACCCTGATGTCCTTTTCGCGAAGTTCCTTAAGACTCATGATCTCACCTGTCCTGCATCCTTCCTGCCTGTTTCCGAAGCTCTCCTCCACAAACATATACTTGGGAAACATCACTCCGAATACAAACAAAAACGCCGAGAAAAGTCCGACACAGCCATAGCTGATACATTCTATACAATCCTTTAATACTTTATTCATAGCAAACATCCCTGCTGCCCGGCCGGCTCATATGCCGTCCGCACATATTCTATCCGGGAGTATTGCCCTGTTTTCCGTATTTATTCAAAATTGTGCAGCCTCATGATGGCTTTTTCCTGATTATTGATATGGAGTGTTGCCGCCTCCACTGCCTTTTCCCGGTCTCTCTTAGTCAGACCCTCCAGGATCATCTCATGCTCCCGGATCAGCTTCGCGAGAGAATCGGGATCCTTGACATACTCCAACCGGTAGCGGTAGAGCTTCTCCGACAGATTGCTCACGAGCTGGGCAAGACGCTCATTGCCGGTTGCCTTGACGATGCAATCGTGAAACAACACATCCGCATGTGCGATCTTTGTCACATCCTTTGTCTGTGTGGCACTCTCAAACTCTGCGGCCGCCTGTTTCAGCCTTGCGAGCTCCTCTTCCGTAATCCTCTCACAGGCGAGCTGTACCGACAAGGCATCGAGTGCTCTGCGCACCTCCAGTACATCCTTCAAACCTTTTTGTGTGATCTGCGCAACTCTGGCTCCCTTTCTGGGCACCATAGTGACAAGTCCTTCCAGTTCGAGTTTGCGGATCGCCTCCCGGATCGGTGTCCTGCTCACGCCCAGACGCTTGGCAAGATGGATCTCCATCAGTCTCTCGCCCGGTTCCAGTTCGCCGGTCAGTATTCCCTGCCGTAAGGTCTTAAATACAACATCCCAAAGCGGCAGATATTCATCCATGTTTTCCTGCAGCATGTCCTTCATCATTTGCCGGCCCCCTTTATCCTTCTCTCATTTCCTTAACAAAAATGTGCCACAAACACCTGCCCGGCAAGTTGGTTTGTGACGACAGCCTCCTTTGCGAGTTCTGCCTTTTGCCTCGTATCAAATATGCCGAATACCGTGGGACCGCTGCCGCTCATGACTGCATTTAAGGCTCCTGCATTTAGCAGCTGCCGGCGTATATCCCCGATCACTTCATAACGGGCTGCCGTGACAGTCTCCATCACATTCTCCAGCCT
>JAGBQU010000127.1 GCA_017632755.1 Lachnospiraceae bacterium | reverse complement strand
GGATCTGAGAGATATCACAGATCCTTTTGATAACGGAAAGTGCATCCTCGTGTGCCTTATCCGTCACGGACAGATCAAAGACCAAAATGGCATCAAATCCCTGCTCATTGTAATACTCCGCCAAAGCCGCCGGATCGGTGGACAAAATGCTCCGATCCGAAAGATTCTTGACGGCTTTTTGATTTTCCAAATAAATACACGCAACAAAATCCTTATATCGCATGAATAATCTCCTTTTTCTCCTATGCTGTCCTATTCCAGCGTCCCTTTTGTGCTGAGCACGTCTCCAATGCGCGGATCAAAACCGGTCGCCTCATCAAGCGCCTTTGCAAACGCCTTAAACAGAGCCTCGACCTTGTGGTGATCATTCATACCGGAAAGCACCTTCAGATGCAGGTTCATTCCGGCGCTGTAGCTGATCGCATAAAAGAATTCCCTCACAAGCTGTGTCTCAAAGGTGCCGATCTTCTCTGCTTCAAAGTTGCAGTCAAATGCAAAATACGGGCGGCCGCACAGATCAATGGCGCAAAGTGCCAGCGCGTCATCCATCGGAAGAAGAAACGATCCATAGCGGCGGATCCCCTTCTTATCACCGACAGCCCTTTTGATCGCCTCACCGATGACGATCCCCGTATCCTCCACGCTGTGATGTCCGTCCACGACAAGATCTCCCTCCACCTTGCAGTCGAGATCAAAAAAACCGTGTTTTGCAAAGCCCTCCAACATGTGGTCAAAAAAACCGATACCAGTTGAAACATCATATTTTCCGCTTCCGTCCAGATTCAGGGAAACCTGTATGCCGGTCTCTTTTGTCCGGCGCTCAACCATTGCATTTCTGTCACTCATATTGTTTCGCCTTTCTACTTTATTGATCGCTGTTAGCCTGTTACTCAAATCTGACCGCAATGGAATTGGCATGTGCGGTAAAACCTTCTTTTTTGGCAAACATCTCGATGTCTTCGCGTATCTGCATAAGCGCATCTCTCGAATACGAGATGATGCTGGATTTCTTGATAAAGTCGTCAACACCCAGCGGCGAGAAAAAGCGCGCGGTGCCGTTTGTGGGAAGGACATGGTTCGGTCCAGCAAAGTAATCACCAAGCGGCTCGCTTGAGTACTCGCCAAGGAAGATCGCTCCTGCGTGACGGATCTTTGTCATCGTCTGGAACGGATCTTTTGTCAGGATCTCAAGGTGCTCTGATGCGATCTCGTTCGCGGTCTCAATGGCATCCTCCATCGTGTCCGCAAGCAATATATACCCGTAATTTTCCAGTGATTTCTCTATAATCTCCCTGCGCGAGAGAACTTTTACGAAACCATCCACTTCAGCCGAAACCGCGTCGGCAAGTTCCTTGCTCGTCGTGATAAGGATCGCGGATGCCAGTTCGTCATGTTCTGCCTGCGAGAGCAGATCTGCCGCAACATAGCGCGGATTAGCGCTCTCATCGGCGAGCACGAGGATCTCGCTCGGTCCGGCGATGGAATCGATGCTGACATATCCGTACACCGCTTTTTTTGCAAGCGCCACAAAGATGTTGCCCGGTCCGACGATCTTGTCCACTTTCTTTACAAGCTTTGTGCCGAAGGCGAGTGCTGCGATCGCCTGCGCGCCGCCTACCTTGTAGATCCTATCAACGCCTGCGATCTTTGCTGCCACCAAAATGCCCGGATTGATCTTTCCGTCAGGGCCGGGAGGCGTTGTCATCACGATGCTTTTTACACCGGCCACCTTCGCCGGAATGATATTCATCAGGGTTGAAGAAGGATATGCAGCCTTGCCGCCCGGAACATACACACCTACATTGTCGATCGCCGTGATCTTCTGTCCCAGGATCGTGCCGTCCTCTCCGGTATCGATCCAGGAGTTTCGCACCTGTTTTTGGTGATATGCCCTTATGTTGGCGGCCGCCTTCTCCATCACGCGGATAAAATTCTCGCCAACCTGCTCATATGCCTCCGCAAATTCGGCCTCGGAAACAACAAAGTTTTCCTCTGTGATCGTGCACTTGTCAAATCTTTGCGTATAATCAAAAAGTGCCTGATCGCCTTCCCTTTTGACGGTCTCGATGATCTCGCCAACCGTCATCTCATACTTTCCGTAGTTGTTCGGGCTTCTCTTTAATAAATCCTGTAAAATATCTGTCTTTGTCTCATTTGTCAGCTTTATTGTTCTCATGATAATTGCTCCTTTAAATCATAGATCAGTTTTTTGATCCTCTCCGATTCCATCCGCATGCTCACCTGGTTGACGATCATGCGCGCCGAGAGCGGACAGTTCTCTTCAAGGACATCGAGACCGTTCTCCCTGAGCGTAGATCCCGTCTCAACGATATCGACAATGACATCGGAAAGACCCACGATCGGCCCGAGTTCCACCGAACCGTTTAACTTTATGATATCAACCGTCTGATGCTTCTGATTATAAAAGTAATCCTTTGCGATCTTCGGATATTTGCTCGCAACACGGATCATCTCATGATGCTGCAAAAGCTCTTTTGCCGAAGCCGGACCACACACGCACATCCGACATTTCCCAAAGCCGAGATCGAGCACCTCATATGCCCTTTTATCCTCCTCAAGAAGGGTATCCTTTCCGACAACTCCGATGTCTGCAACGCCATACTCAACATAGGTCGGTACATCCGGACCTTTTGCCAGGAAAAACTTCAGTTTCAGTTCCTCATTGACAAAGATCAGCTTGCGGGAGTCCTTATCCTTCATCTCCTCACAGGTGATCCCGATCTTTTCCAAAAGCTCCAGTGTCTGTTTTGCCAGTCTGCCCTTCCCGAGGGCAAAAGTCAAATAACGCATTTCCTCACTCATTTATACGTACCTCTTATCTATCTCTTTTATCTGGTGATTTTTCGCATAGGTCTCATAGATCTCATCCGGTGTATCCGGTGCCTTGCACATGAGTTCCACCTTTTTCCCCTGCGCGCGCAGCGAGGACGCCTCGCGGATCGCTTCACGGTAGGAATCCGGACTGTACAAAAGCAGCAGGA
Organism: Lachnospiraceae bacterium; assembly: GCA_017632755.1. The sequence continues at coordinate 54 of JAGBQU010000127.1, read as the reverse complement.
TCTCCGGAGCGCTCTCCGGATCAAGCTTCTGGCTTGTAAGTGCGAACATCAGAT
>JAGBQU010000126.1 GCA_017632755.1 Lachnospiraceae bacterium | reverse complement strand
GTGAAGCCGGCCGCTGAAACAGCTGTGCCGGCTGACGAAAGCAGGCTGAGGTGCAGCCTGTGCGGCATACCGCTTGAAAACCCGTTCCTGCTCTCATCCTCCGTGGTGGCCAGCACATACGATATGTGTGCGAGAGCCTTTGAAGCCGGATGGGCAGGCGCTGCATTCAAGACGATCTGCTCTTTTGATATTCACGAGGCTTCACCGCGGTTTGCTGCCATCACAGGTGATAACGGCAGCATAATCGGCTTTAAGAATATCGAGCAGCTTTCCGATCATAGTGTTGCGGAGAATATGGAGATCTTCCGAAGATTAAAAAATGCCTATCCATCTAAATTCATTCTGGCTTCCATTATGGGACAAAATGAGGCAGAGTGGGAGGAACTGGCACGTCTGTGTGAGGAAAACGGTGCAGACGCGGTCGAACTCAATTTTTCCTGCCCGAATATGGCGGACGGCGGTCTTGGCTCAGACATCGGACAGGTGCCGGAATTGGTGGAGAGATTTACGGCAGCGGCAAAGCGCGGCACCAAAATTCCGGTTCTCGCAAAGCTTACTCCGAATGTGGCGAGCATGGGACCTGCTGCGGAGGCGGCAAAGCGTGGCGGTGCGGACGGTATTGCTGCGATCAACACGATCAAGAGTATTATGGGGGTCAATCCCCATACCTACATATCGGCGCCTGCGGTGCACGGCACATCGGCAGTGGGAGGTTACAGCGGAAATGCAGTGAAACCGATCGCACTGCGCTTTATCGCAGAGTTGGGACAAAATCCTGCGCTCAAAGGGATGCATCTGAGTGCCATGGGCGGAATCGAGAATTGGTCGGATGCCCTGGAATTTATTTTGCTCGGAGCCGGCAGCATACAGGTTACGACAGCGGTGATGCAGTACGGATACCGGATCATTGATGATCTGAAGGCCGGCCTGAATTACTATCTGGCAGAGAAGGGTTTTTCCGGTTTTCAGCAGGCGGTCGGGCTTGCGCTGGACTCTGTCAGCGATACGACAGATGTGTTGGAGCGGGATACCGTGATCTTTCCCAAATTCAACAGGGAAAAATGTATTGGCTGCGGACGTTGCATGATCTCTTGTGCAGACGGTGGTCATCAGGCTATTTCCCTGAATGAGGAGCGCAAACCGCTTCTGGACGGACGAAGGTGCGTAGGCTGTCATCTTTGCGTTTTGGTTTGTCCGCAGAAGGCGATTTCCTCTAGCAGAAAACGGATCAAAAAATAAGAACGATATCATTATTTTGAACAGAGGGGGATTATAAAGATGGGCTTTTTATCAAAACTGCTCGGTGGGGAAGAAAATGAAAAGATGGCCATGGATCTGATCAAGGGTCTGGTCAGCGGGGAAGCTACGGGAAATGCTGCTCACCGGGAACCGGCACAGGAGCGGTCGCAGCGTACAGATGCAAGTACAAAAGCAACAGGGCCTTCGGGATTCTCGTGGGGAGAGGAGATGCCGGACGAGGAGAATCAGTTTAACTATAACGGACCTTATTATCAATACTTTGAAGAGATTTATCGTGCGGAATTTTCGACCTATCAACTGGATTGCGAGAGAGGACCAAGGAGCACGGTTTTCCGTTTCTTTAACGGTGACCGGAAGGCACTCGTGGTGGAACTGCTTTCATGCAGAAGCGATGTGCGGAAGCTGCGCAGGGACTGCAGTTCGGAAGGGATTCCGTATCTTCGTTTTTATTATGATCGCGATGGCTGGTGGAATACCCGTTCTTATGTGATCACACGTACACGGAAAGCCCTTGAGGGATGACCGGATAGTTGTTAATATTGTGAAAAGCAGAAAGAGAACGCCTTTGTGCGCCTGCGGCGGACCCGGCACAGACCTTTGCAGACTTCGCAGGCAGTCGGTCGGTGTACGGTCTGGTACGTTCCGGAATTTTCCGGACTTTAATGTCTTCTCTTTCTGTTTTTTTATGAGGAGAAACGAATGTCATTGTTGGATCGGCTTTCGGATGAAAGCTGCTGGAATCAATTCTACGAGTATAAGATCTCACTGGCTTGTCCGGGGCACTTTGAGCGGGAGCTGCGCGACTTCATCGACAGGAAGGCCTATCTCCCTGTCTGTGAAAGGATTTATGCCGGTGAGCGTTTTCCGCTACCCAAAAGATCCATGATCAGCAAGCATGCCTCTGCAAAAAAGAGGATGGTCTATACCTATCCGCATGATGAGAACATCGTGCTGAAGCTGCTCACCTATCTTCTGTTGCGCAGGTATGATGAGGTGTTTGAAGATAATCTGTTTTCCTTTCGTCCGGGCAAGTGCGCCAAGGATGCGATACGGAGGCTGAAGAGAACACCGGATATGGGGCGTCTGTACTCTTACAAGGTCGATATTCACGATTATTTTAATTCGGTACCGATCCCGGTTTTTCTGCCGCTATTAAAGCAGATTACCGCAGATGATCCGAAGCTGTATGAGTTTTTGTGCGGACTGTTACAGGAACCCTGCGCTGTCGTTGACGGGAATGCGGTGGCCTGTAAGAAGGGGATCATGGCGGGAACACCGCTTGCGTCTTTTTACGCGAATCTGTATCTGCGGGAGCTGGATCATTGCTTTGCAAAGAAGCATATTCCCTATGCGCGATATTCGGATGATATCATTCTTTTTGCGATGACGCGTGAGGAGATCGAGAAACATGCGACTTTTGTGCGCGATTTTTTGTCCTCGCACGGGCTTAGCGTAAACCCGGATAAGGAGTGTTTTGCCGGACCCAAAGACGGATGGACCTTTCTGGGTTTTTCCTTTCGGGAGGATGTGATCGATATTGCACCGGTCACGGTCAAAAAATTAAAGCAAAAGATGCGCCGTAAGAGAGATGCGCTTATGCGATGGAGGGTGCGGGGGGGACACAGTCCGGAAAATGCCGCCAGGGCGTTCATACGTGTCTTTAACCGGAAGCTTCTGGAGAGCAGTGGGGACAATGAACTGACATGGAGCTATTGGTTTTTCTCAGTGATAGGCACAACAGAAAGCCTCCGTGAGATCGACCTGTATGCACAGGACTGCATTCGCTATCTTGTAAGTGGGAAACATACGAAGGCTCGCTTCAAGGTGCGCTATGAGGATATGAAAAACATGGGCTACCGCAGCCTGGTCCATGCATATTACGAATTTACACATAGTTTGCCTTCGTCATAAGGATCACGGTTTCCTTCGGGAAACGGTGATTTTTTTGGTTTGCGCGAAGCGGTATCACTATTGCGAATTTCCACGCTTTGTTATACAATTTAGAAAGATGAGAAGAAAGCCAAAAGGATCGAATTTATGGGTGAAAAGATGGAACAGGATATGGAACTGAATCGGAAAAACAAGCATCCGATGAATTCGGAAAGAAAAATGCGCAAAAGGCAGCCGGCATGGGATAAGCTGGATAACACGGCCAATCTGTTTCCTGTGATCGCATCGGAGACTATGTCCAATGTATATCGGATCTCCGTGACACTCACAGAGGAGATTGACTGCTTTTTGTTGCAGGAGGCCCTAAATCGCATACTGCCGCATTTTATGCTGTTCCGGATGCGACTCCGCATGGGTATTTTTTGGTACTATTTTGAGGAAAACAGCAGACCGGTGCCCCTTGTGCAGGAGGAGTATGCGGGCCCGGGTGCTTACATCGATAAGAGTAAGAACCATCATTATATGTTTCGTGTAACCTACTACAAATGCAGAATCAATCTGGAGGTGTTCCACGCGCTGACGGACGGCTCGGGAGGAATCATCTTTTTAAAAGAACTGCTTTACCAGTATTTGCGACTCAGATATCCGGAATTGCTTGAAAAAGAGAAGGATAAGCTCTCATCGGACATTTTTCTGGATCAGGAAGACAGCTATGTGAAGAAT
>JAGBQU010000125.1 GCA_017632755.1 Lachnospiraceae bacterium | reverse complement strand
CGAAGGAATATGACAAGTATCTGACCTATCTGTACGGTGACTATATGCAGATGATACCGGTCAGTGAGAGACGGATGAGCCACAGCATTGTCTGGGTGGATCTCGGGGAGTACAGCGAGTACCGGATCTGATGCAAAAAATGAATGGCATTTGGTGGAAAGGATCAGCTATGAACAAACGGTTTACCAGAAGTGAATTCCTGTTTTTTGCCGCATATGTCCTGTGGCTGACCTTTGCTGCCATCAAACTCACCTATTTCAAGGAAATGTTTGCTTTTTCCGATATCAACGAAAAGATCGGAAATGTGGCACTCGTGATACTTCTTCTCAAATTTGTGGTGGATGACAGGTATGATTGGAGAGGAATAACGGGTGTGCTTGTAACAGCCGTTGTATACTATATCTCGGTTCATGCCAATGCACCGGGCATATGGATTCCTGTCTGTTTTGTGTTTGGCGCGCGGAATATCAATTACCGGGATATCCTCAAAGCCACGATGATCGTGCAGCTGGGAGTTATGGCAGCGACGGTGACTTGCTCGCTGATCGGTATCATTCCCAACGAACTTTGGGATGAGGTGACAAGGCAAAGGTACAGCCTCGGCTACACCTTCTGCACCTATGGAAGCCATATCAGCCTGTTCCTCACGCTCATATACCTGTCTCTACGCAGAAAGATCAACTTGTGGGAGATGGCTTTTTGGCTTTGCTGGAACGGTGTCTGGTACCGTGTGACGCAGACCCGAACGGATCTGCTTTTGTGTGTGCCTTTTGTCCTGTTGTGTTACCTTGTGGGAAAACTCCATCTTGCCTTTCATAGCAGGAAGATTGCGCAGAGCCTATATATGATCATCGGACCGCTTATCGCCTCTGCGGCAGTGGCGGCGCAGTGGTTTTTTGATGAGCGAATTCCGGAAATGCGAAAGATCAATATAGCGCTCAACAGTAGATTGAAACTTGGACATGACGCGATCACAGAATACGGCCTGCGTGCCTTTGGCCAGTACATCCGCTGGGTCGGAAGAGGAAGCATCAAGCACCATCCGGACTGGATCTACAATTATGTGGATTCCTCCTATCTGAAGTATCTGTTGCACTATGGCGTGGTGTTTTTTATTCTTCTCATGATTGGTATTGTGCTGATGGGAAAATGGGTGGCAGACAGCCAAAATCCCGGACTTCAGATTGCTTTTGTCGTATGGCTTTTATACGGCGCGATTGACGCGGAGCTTTTTGAACTCGGCTTCCAGCCGTTTATGCTGTTTTTGGGGTATGCGTTTGCGAACAGCCTTACGCAGATAGAATTTGCAAAGTCCTATAATATAGTGTATGATATTTTAGATAAGCATGTTTGCGATAACAGAGCAGACAAGCATAGGAGCGGAGCTTAACATGAATCAAAACAGATATAACAAAGAGCGGATTGTTACAATAAAAGGGATCTGGCATCTGATGAGTTCTTATCGGAGATGGATCCTTCCCTTTATCCTGCTTCTCGCGCTTTTGTCCGGTGGTTTTCAGGTTGTGAAACTGCACCGCAATATACTTTCGTACAGGAACAAGCCTGCAACTGTGGAAAAACAGATCAAGGTGGATGAAGCGGAATTTTATATGGTCAAATCCGTTGTGGAGACGGAGGAGATCGTGCAGGAAAAGCAGGCATATCTCGATCAGTCCATTCTGATGCAGATCGATCCGCTTCACAAAAAATACGGTACCCTGCGCTATGTTTTTTCATTCGATGATTATGAAGTGCACAACAAT
>JAGBQU010000124.1 GCA_017632755.1 Lachnospiraceae bacterium | reverse complement strand
GAGTTAAAACGCCGTTATGCCGAGGAGGGAAAGGATCCCGCGCTCGTTGATAAACTCTACAATACCGACCACACGGGAGAGAAGATCGCGCGCGTATTGCAGATGGCGGCTCCGATCAAGGAGCAGCTTGGCAGGGATACGGTGCTTGAAAAGAATAATGAGTTGCGAGAGAAGATGGAGATGTGGTATGTCTATGAAAAGCTTCAAAAGGGAGGAAAAAACAGTATCCGGAAGGAGAAAAAAGGCGCAGATCAGCAGTTGAAGGCGTGGTCGAAGCTTCAGCGGATAAAAAAGCTTGCGATGCAAAAGGGTGGGATCTATGTGGAGATCGCCGACTGGGCTGCGGAGGCGGCACAGCAGCTTATGGAGCGCGTAAGCAGTAAGACCCCCCTGACGCGGCAGGATCAGGACTTTGTGAGAGAAAAAATGGCGGCGATCGTCCTCAATCAGGTTTTTATCAGGGAAATGAAAAAATACGATAGCGGAGAGGGAGAGGGCTATTATGCACTTGCACTCCGCAAGAGGTCCCAGAAAGAGGTCTATTTGAAAATGGCAAAGGAATTGGCCAACTCAAAGGAGTTTCAAAAGACCTATGCGGCATATATGAAGGGCGGGGCGGACAAGGAAAAGTGCATGGCATTTCTGGCACAGGACATTGAGAAGGAATGGGCAAAGAAGGTGCCTCCCAAACAGATGCAACCGGTCGCAGCGCATGAAGCTGTGATGCGGAGGAAGTAAGCAGGATCACATTAGCGGAATCAGAGAAAAGGGAATTTCAAGACTTATTTTAGTAAGAAGGAATAAGAAAGGATGGTATGTGATGGAACAACAGGCAATCAACAATGAAGTGAACAATGCGGTCACTGCACTGATAGATCAGTTCGCAGAGATCAAATTTGAGGGAATGGTCATGTATGTCGTGCTGATCGTGGTGGCGCTTATCATTTGCTTTGAGGGCTATCAGATCTACCGGATGGCGCTGCTTTTGATAGGGTTTGTCGTTGGCTATACGCAGGCACATTATTTTCTCGATTTTATCCATTATAATGCACAGGGTGAGATGAAGCTGATGATTCAGGCGGTGATAGGAGTGATCTGTGCCATCATCTCTTCAACGGCTGTCAGGGTGGGAGTTTTTTTCTCCGCCTACTATTTTGCCAAATATGCGCTTGCCGTGCCTATCGCGAATTTCGTGATGGGTATCATAGAGAAGAAGGTTACCATCCCGGGATTCCTGATCCCTGTCATCACGAGCGCGATCGGTCTTTTGGCTGCCTATCTGATAGCCAAGCTGGCAGTGGATTCCCTAAGACCGGTCATTGTGATCCTCACGGCGGCGGTGGGTGGCTTTTCGCTGGTGAACGGCTTCATCGGGATGATTCCCTTCTTCCCGTATGATCTGTCCTTTATGCCGGGAGAAGGAAGCATCATCTGGGTGGCGGCGAAGCTGTTTATGACCGGTGCGGGTGTCGGAATCCAAGGAATCAAAGATATCGAATTACTCTCATAAAAATTATGTGAATTAGATCGGTTAACGGATTGTGAAAGTCGGCTTTTCGTGATAATATAAAAAAGATTGGGACATTATTTCATAAAAATTAAGGGCGAAACAGCCTGATTTCAAAGGAGAATAGAAAAGATGGAGAGCTACAAATCTGAATTTATTGAGTTTATGGTGGATTCGGACGTATTAAAATTCGGAGATTTTACCTTAAAGAGCGGACGTAAGTCCCCCTTCTTTATGAATGCCGGCTCCTATGTGACGGGAACGCAGTTGTCCAGACTGGGCGAGTATTATGCCAAAGCGATCCACGATGTGTACGGAACGGATTTCGATGTGCTGTTCGGCCCGGCATACAAGGGGATCCCGCTCAGCGTTGCGACCACGATCGCTTTTTCCAAGCTGTACGGCAAGGACATTCGCTACTGCTCAAACCGCAAGGAGATCAAGGATCATGGAGATACCGGTATTTTGCTCGGCTCGCAGCTTAAGGATGGAGATAAGGTCGTGATCATTGAGGATGTGACGACATCCGGAAAGTCGATCGAGGAGACCTTCCCGATCATCAAGGCGCAGGCAGATGTGCAGATCCTCGGACTGATGGTATCGCTCAACCGCATGGAGCGTGGCAAGGGTGATAAGAGTGCGCTGGAGGAGATCCGTGAGCTCTACGGATTTGAAACGGCTGCCATCGTGACGATGGGAGAGGTTGTGCAGCATCTTTACAACAAGCCTTATAAGGGAAAGATCTATATCGACGATACGCTCAAGGCTGCCATTGATGCATATTATGAGCAGTATGGTGTAAAATAGACAAGATGATCATGGCAGGGTCCGGGATAAAGGATGCCTGCCGTGAGATAGGAATAAGAATAATTGCGGAGGTGCCGGAATGGAAGAAAAAACCTACAAAATGTTGTCAACATCGGGAGCACTCAACATCACACTCGGTGTGGTGTCACTGGTCATCGGAGTGGCGACGGGAGTCCTTCTCATCATAACCGGGGCGAAGCTGCTTGCCGGTAAATCCAAGATCCTTTTCTGATAGGGGAGAGTCATGAGAAAATCAAGTTACATGTTTACCAACAAGAATCATCCGCCGCGGGGGATCGTCTCCTCCGTACTCGGCTGTATGGATCTTGTCAGCCTGATCCTGGTTACGTTGCTCAGCTTTCAGGCGAAGGGAAATGCCACCGCCCGTCACGCGGCGGTGACGATGCTTGCCCTGCTCTTTTCCGTGATCGGCCTTGTCTTTGGTGTGCTTGCACGAATGGAGAAGGACAAATTTTATCTGTTCCCGAATATCGGCATTGCCATCAATCTTCTGGTGATCGCCTGCGTGACAGGAATGTTAGTGTTAGGAGCTTCTTAAAATGGAAGAACGTTTTTTACTGATCAAAGACAGAATAAAGGAAATAACATATGAAAAGAGAGCAAAGGAGCCTTTCCGACAGTATTTCGAGGAAGTGGCTTCCTTTCTTATTGTGATTATGGAACTGGCACAGGAGAATGCGGACAGACAGCTGGAAGAGTATCTGACAAAGGATCTGATGCAGCAGAGCATCGAGGATCTGCTCGCACAAAATCATAAGCTTTTCGGGAATCTGCGGGAGGATCTTTACGAGAACTCTTTTCTGGATCCCGCATTTGCCGTGCAACGGTGCGGTGAGGAGTTTGGCCGGTTCTTCAGCTTTTTGTACGCAGAGATGTATGCGGCGATCCCGTATGCCTATGAGATCATGTATCGGGTGGAGCGGCTGGAACAGATCGTGATCCGTGCAGAGCTCTTTGTCGAGGTGTATGTCTGCTTTTGCCAGATGTGCGAGGAACTTTTGGCAGGAGCGGATGCGGACAGATGGGACAGTGATAAGATCCCGGCAACCGTTTTTGACGAGCTTAAAGAGATCCTCTATTGGTTTATCAGCGATTATGCGCAGCCCCTGATGGAGCAGAGGGTGGCAGAGAAGGTCGATCCGGCAGAGTGCTATGCCGCTCAGATCCTGCGCTATGCGAATCTCGACGATCCGCGATATCTGTTTGCCTTTGGCGAGTATATCGGAGAGAACCAGCTGCGTATGGCAGAGTATCTTGCCGCGTGTCCCGAGGAAAAACTCCGACTCATGGCTGACACCTACACGGAAGGCTATCGCATTGGATTTATCAAGGGCAATAAGGATCTGTCCAAAAAGAAGGTGGTGCAGATCGCCTATCCGCTCGGTTTTGAGCAGATGATCAAAAGAGCGATCGGCAATTTCGCCGATCTGGGACTGGAGCCCACGATCATGCGCACGCCCCACAGCATCTTCCATAAGAGAGGAACGAGCATCGGCGGTTATTTTTCGGACAGTCCAAACAGACAGTTTGACTTTGACCACAGGGAGGACGAGGCACTCTTCCTTGACAAAAAACTTGTCGGTCGAAAGCTGGAGATCACAAGGGAGTGCTACGAACAAAAAAAGGTGCTCGCAGCAGTTCACGCCGGACCGGCATGGGTGGAGACCTTTGGAGAGAAAACATTTGATCCCGTCATGAAGAAGGAGGCCTGCAGGCTGAGCGAGAAGCAGCAGGAGCTTTCCTCCGGATATTATGCAAAGCTTGGCAGGATCATCAACGAATATATCAAGGGGGAGGAACGTTCCTTTACGATCATCGCCTTCCCTGTTCCCGAGATCGGCGAGCGTTTTTCCGAGATCATGGATCGCACGATTGAGCTCAATACGCTGGATTATGAGTTGTATGAGACGATGCAGCAGCGCATGATCGATGCCCTTGACCGGGCGGAGTATGTGAGGATCAAGGGAAGGGGCGAGAATGAGACCGATCTGCAGGTTGCTTTATGTAAACTGGATGACGGTGATAAGCAGACCAAATTTGAAAACTGCGTGGCGGATGTCAATATACCTGTGGGAGAGGTATTCACGTCTCCCGTGTTGCAGGGAACAAACGGTATTTTGCATGTCGGCAGCGTGTTTTTAAAGGGATTCGAATTCCGGGATCTGAAGATCCGCTTTGCGGATGGCCGTGTCACGGAGTACAGCTGTGGGAATTTTCCCACGGTGGAAGAGAACCGGGCATATATCCGGGAGAACATTCTTTATCACCATGAGACACTTCCGCTCGGAGAATTCGCGATCGGAACCAACACGACCGCCTATGTGATGGCGAGAGAGTTCGGCATTGCCGATAAGCTGCCGATCCTGATCGCGGAAAAGACGGGACCGCATTTCGCACTCGGTGATACCTGCGACTCACATGCGGATGATATCGCCGTGTTCAACTCAGACGGCAAGGAGATCATTGCCAGAGACAATGAGATCTCCATCCTGCGCAGGACAGAGCCGGAGAAAGCGTATTTTCAGTGCCATACGGACATTACCATCCCTTACGATGAGCTGGACTGCGTTTACGGTGTGGATGGCAGCGGGGAGCAGATCCCCATCATCCGGGGCGGCCGGTTTGTGCTTCCGGGCACGGACAAACTGAATGAACCGTTTGTGCAGCGGGCATGAAAAATGCATTTCGGCAGTTTATGCCTAGACATATGAAGAAAAATCTAGTACACTACAAGTAGTTATGGTCAAAAATATAAACACAAGATGGAGGATATAAGATGGCAAAGGTTGGAATTGTAATGGGCAGCGATTCGGATATGCCCGTCATGAGCAAGGCGGCTGATATTCTGGAAGAACTTGGGATCAGCTATGAGATGCGGATCATTTCTGCACACAGAGAGCCGGATGTGTTTTTTGAATATGCGAAGACCGCGGAGGAGAAGGGTTTTAAGGTGATCATCGCCGGTGCCGGAATGGCAGCTCATCTTCCCGGAATGTGTGCGGCGATCTTTCCGATGCCTGTCATCGGCATTCCCATGCATACGACTTCCCTGGGCGGAAGGGATTCCCTCTATTCCATCGTGCAGATGCCGTCCGGCATCCCGGTTGCGACCGTGGCGATCGGAGGGGGAGCAAATGCAGGCCTTCTGGCAGCCAAGATCCTTGCAACATCCGATGAACAGTTGCTTGCGCGTTTGAAAGAGTATTCGCAAAAACTCGCGCAGCAGGTGGAGGCAAAGGATGCAAAGCTGCAGGAGACCGGCTATCGGAACTATACCAAATAGTGCAAAAAGAAGGTTCTTAAAAAAACACACATAAGGAGAGAAAAATGGATTACAAAAAAGCAGGCGTGGACATTGAAGCCGGATACAGATCTGTGGAACTGATGAAGAAACATGTAAAAGAGACGATGCGCACCGAGGTGCTCGGCGGGATCGGCGGATTTGCCGGTGCCTTCAGCCTTAGCGCGATCAAAGATATGGAGGATCCCGTGCTCCTTTCCGGAACGGACGGAT